>JAHDCJ010000119.1 GCA_020629935.1 Saprospiraceae bacterium
GATTGGAGACATGCAGATTCTTTTAGTATTTAAAACCTTTGTTGTATAAAAAAAGCCCTGATTTTCAGGGCTTTTTTATTTTATAAGTTTATGATACTGTTTCGAGTAGCCAGTATTTCGTGTAATTCTTTAAGTTGAGACACTTGATTTGGAAATACTTTCTTTATTGCGCTTTTGATACAATAATAAGTGCCTTTCTCCATTAAAGTGCGGTGTTTTCGTCTAAGTTGAAGAGGAGACTCCGTTTTTCCGAGTATAGATTGTAGCGGAAGTTCCCAATTATCCTCTTCAATTTCATAAGCGAGAATAGAATGATCGTCTAATTCGATAGTTTCAATTACCTTGCTTAAGTCTTTGTTTTCTAGTTTGATAGCATTAGTTGGGATTTCAAGTTCTCCATCGTTTGCACCAGGTACTAAAAATACTTCTATGCCATTTTCACTATTTCTAAAAAAAATAACGCCTTGCTTAATTTCCTTGGTCATTGTGTTGAGTTTAAGTGTAAAACAAACAGAAGCTAGAATAGTTTAGTAGGCCATTTAAAATTCTAGAAAATTTGCTTTTTTATAAATACCTAAGGGATAAGAAGCAAAGGTATGAAATTATTTCATTTAAGAAAGTTAATTAAAAATCAAATTATTGGAATAAGATGTTAAATTGTATATTGTTTGTATTCAAAAGATATTTTAAATATATGACTATGAAATCATTTGTATTCTTACTTTCTATTCTATTTTCATTGGTTTTGCATGGGCAAAGCACGCTAATTCATTGTGGTCAACTGATAGACGGCAAATCTGATAAGGTCATGGACAAAATGACGATTGTTGTTGAGGGAAATAAAATTACATCGGTACAAAAGGGATTTATGAGAGGACCTGCAAATGCGAAAGTTATCGATCTTTCTAATAAAACGGTGATGCCTGGTTTTATTGATTGTCATGTCCATATGGAGAATATGTATAACGAAGATGCCTATATCGAACGATTTACTTTAAATGATGCGGATATTGCTTTCCGCTCCACAGGTTTTGCAAAAACGACTTTAATGGCTGGTTTTACCACGGTCCGTGATTTAGGTGGTTCTGGAGTTAATACGGCCTTAAAAAAGGCAATCAATAAAGGTTTAGTGGTAGGACCTCGAATTGTATCGGCCAATAAAAGTTTAGCTATTACTGGAGGGCATGCTGATCCAACAAATGGCTATAAAAAGGATTTGATGACTTATCCTGGCCCTAGCCAAGGAGTTTGTGATAGTCCAGATGAATGTAGAAAAGCCGTACGACAACAGGTGAAAAATGGAGCGGATGTCATTAAGATAACAGCTACAGGCGGTGTGTTGAGTGTAGCAAGAGACGGTAAAAGACCTCAATTTACAGAAGATGAAGTGCGTGCTATTGTAGAAACGGCTGCTGATTTCGGTATTAAAGTAGCTGCCCATGCTCATGGCGATGAAGGAATGCAACGGGCGGTGATTGGTGGAGTGGCTTCCATAGAACACGGTACTTTAATGAGTGAAGAAACTATGGATTTAATGAAAAAACATGGTACCTACTATGTTCCAACAATAACAGCTGGAAAATCGGTAGCAGATTCGGCGAAAATTGAGGGCTTTTACCCTTCAATTGTTGTACCAAAGGCTTTGGAGATAGGGCCGAAGATACAAAGTACTTTTGCCAAAGCTTATAAGCGAGGAGTAAAGATAGCTTTTGGAACGGATGCGGGGGTATTTCCACATGGATTGAATGCTTTAGAATTTCAGTATATGACTGAGGTTGGAATGTCTCCAATGGAAGCCATTCGTAGCGCGACTTATTATGCTGCGGATTTGGTAGATCGATTAGATCAAGTAGGTACTATTGAACCGGGGAAGTTTGCAGATATTATAGCTTCTGATAAAAATCCAATTGAGGATATAACCACGCTGATGAATATTCGGTTTGTAATGAAAGATGGAAAGGTATATAAAGAAGAATAGTATTTAAAATCCTTCTCTCTCATTTTTCCACTTTTCTAAATCAAATGACCCTCGATGGACTTTGGATTCTCCATTTTCTACGTTTTTAATGTATGCTTTAAGAGCAAAAGAGGTAGAAGTAAACGCAATTTCTTTCCAAGGGATTTCAGAAGGATGAAACAATTTTACTTCTAAACTTTCAATTCCTGGAGAATAATCAAGATCTAGTAATTTTGCGGTATAACAAATGTGTACTTGGTCAATGTGTTTAATAGAATACACCGTAATGAGATCAATAATTTCTAGGTTAGTATTCGCCTCTTCATTGGCTTCTCGCATGGCGCCTTCTTCTGTCGTTTCTCCATTCTCCATAAAACCGCCAGGGATAGTCCAAAAGCCTAATCTTGGCTCAATGGCACGTTTACACAACAAAATTTGATCTTTATGTATAGGAATACAGCCTACAACTACATTGGGATTTTGGTAATGTACCGTTTCGCAAGCGCCACAAAAATATCTTGGAACATCATCTCCAGGAATAATTTGTTTGGTTATGGATGCACCACAAGCGCTGCAATAATTCATAGGTTTGATTTAATTTATAACCGATTTTCATTGATCAAGGCGAGCAATTCTTCTCTATAATTCTTACCAATAGGAAGGTGCTTTTTATTGATTTCTACCATGTTGCCTACAATGGCATCAATGTGATCTAAAGCTACAATATAGGATCGATGAATCCGCTTGAATAAATCAGAAGGAAGTTTTACTTCTAAGCTTTTCATGGTTTGTAAAGTAATCACTCGACTATTCGCCATGCGGATAATTACATAATCTTTTAAGCCTTCGATATAATGAATATCGCTATATTTTACCTTAATTAACTTTTTATCAGACTTTACGAAAATAAAATCAGTTCCTTCATTGGCTTCTTCCACATTGCTGCTTGAATTTTGTAGTGCCAATTGATCGGTAGCCTTATTGACCGCAGTCATAAACCTTTCAAAGGAAATAGGTTTAAGAAGATAGTCTGTAACATTCAATTCATAACCATCTAGCGCATAATTAGGATAAGCAGTGGTAAAAACGACAAGTGGCGGATTTTGAAGTGTTTTTAAGAAATCAATACCAGTGAGTTGCGGCATTTGAATGTCTAAAAACATCAAATCAATTTTTTCCGAATTTAAAGCGTCCATAGCTTCAATAGCGTTATTACAACGGCGGACTAGGTTGACATTAGGCAAACGTTCGATATACGTTTCTAAAACGTCTAATGCTAATGGTTCATCGTCTACAATAAGGGCATTTATCATGAGTCAAGGTCAATTTTTAAATTTACAGTATAAGAATTTGGAGTATCATCTATTGCCAAATCGTAATGATTTGGATAAAGCAAATCAAGTCTTCTTCGTACATTGGTCAACCCAATTCCACCAACCCGATGATCTTGATTGGGCATAGAAGGTTTACTATTTTCAATGGACATTTTAATGTTTTCAGTTTCGACATCAAGAATAAAGCGTACAAAACCTTTGTTTATTTGATTACCAAGTCCATGTTTAAAACTATTTTCTAAAAATGGAATAAACATTAACGGAGCAATTTGTTGATTTCCAATATTGCCATGTACCTCAAATTCAATTTCTACATTTGCTCCTTGACGTAAGCGTTCTAGATCAAGGTAATTTCGCAAATAATTTACTTCTTTTCTTAAAGGTACTCTTTTTTCATTGCATTCATATAACATATATCGCATCATTTCCGACAATTTTAAAACTATATCTGGTGCTTTATCTGATTTTTTTAAAGTCAGTGCATATAGATTATTTAATGTATTGAATAGGAAATGAGGATTGATTTGTGATTTTAGAAATTTAAGTTCAGAACGAACGGTTTGGCTTTCCAATTCTCTTCTTACCCGTTGATGTCTTACCCAATCGGTAATGATTTTTAATATGGTAGAAAATCCTGCTATAATAAATATTAGAATGAATTGATAAATTTGATTTTGATAGATCTCCCGTTGAAACTCGGGACTATCATAAAATTTGAGGTGTAAAGCGAAAATATTTAGGGGAGCGATAATCACCACAGTAAGTACTAATAAAATACTATAAGTCACAAATTTGGTCTGTGATAGATAATGAGGGATTAAATAATAGATATTAAAATAGACTACAATCGCTAAAAATATACTGTTGATTAATTCATTAGAAAAAATAAACAAGTAACCGCTTTTCCCTCCTTGTAAAAAGGTGAAAAATAAAATATAGCCAAACCAAAATAGTATGTGATATACCATCCTATTGGATAATACATCATAAACCTTGTCTGCTACACTTTTTGATAAACTAATTGGCATTATTTTACTTTATGATGCCAAAGAAAACCACTTTTGTTTTTTTTAGAAATATTATAGACAAAAGCGGGCTTTAAATAGACCAAAAATGCTTAGTTCTCTCTAATAACTTGTAAATCCTTGCGACAATTTATATTTTAGGCTTTTCGAAACAACCATTGACTCCAGAAACATGACGAATAAGAAGAAAATTAAAAAGAAAAAAAGTACGAAGCAAAAGGTAAATGTAAAGTCGACAAAGAGTGGTTTTATACCAATGGACAAATGGTTTTTGGGATTAGGTGCGGCCTTATTTTTTTTAACCCTAATCGCTTATTATCCATCTATTCATTGTGATTTCACGAATTGGGATGATGAGGTTTATGTGGTAAGTAATACAATGATGTGGAAATTTGATGGTAGTACGATCAGTCGGATTTTCAGTGAATCGGTTTCTTCTAATTACCATCCAATTACCATGTTGAGTTTGGTGTTAAATTATCAATTCTTTGGACCAGAGGCTTTTTCATTTCATGTCGTCAATTTAATTTTTCATATCCTTAACGTTCTTTTAGTATTTTATTTTTTCTATTTCTTTAGTAATAAAAGATTGGAAGTCGCATTTATTGTAGCTTTTGTCTTTGGAATTCATCCGATGCATGTAGAGTCTGTAACTTGGATTTCAGAGCGTAAGGATGTGCTTTATGGCTTTTTCTTTTTCTTAGGAATGATTAGTTATCTAAGGTATAGTAGGAGAGGGGAGAAATTGATGTATGCATTGACTATTTTGTTTTTCGTATTGTCTGTTTTGTCTAAAGCAATGGCTGTAGTTTTCCCATTAGTTTTATTATTAATTGATTATTGGGAGAACAAAGATTTACGAAAACAAATTGTAAACAAAATTCCATTTTTTGCATTGTCTCTATTTTTTGGTGTCCTTGCTTTTTATATTCAACAGCAAGGGGGCGCAGTTGGTAAAATAGAAACATTTACGTTTTTACAACGCACCATGTTTGCAGGATATGGTTTTATTATGTACATCCAAAAACTATTTATTCCCATCGGATTGACTACCTTTTATCCATATCCAATGTTAGATGCCAATGGTTATATTCCAACATTCTATTATTTTGCTCCAATACTTACAGCTATAATTTTAGCTGCGGGTGTGTTTTTTGGAAGAAAAAATAAATGGCTTGCCTTTGGAATAGGATTTTACTTTTTTACAGTAGTGTTGGTTTTGCAATTTATTTCTGTCGGACAAGTGGTTATGTCTGAAAGGTATACGTATTTACCATATATTGGGCTTGGGTTTATCCTTGCTGGAGGTTTCAGTTATCTTTATCGAAATGAGCAAATAAGTCAAGCTGTTAAGTACGGGGCAGGACTTGTCTTAGGATTAGTTTTTGCTTGGTGGGCATATGGGACTTATGAGCGAACAAAAGTCTGGCAAAATAGTGAAACGTTGTGGACTGACGTCATTAATAAATACAATAAAAGTCCGCAGCAAGTTGGGTTAGCCTATAAGAATAGAGGAAATTATAGAGGCAAAAATGGTCGTCCTAAAGAAGCTTTGGAGGATTTGAATTTAGCTGTACAATTCTTGCCAGGTGATGCAGGTGCTTTACAATCTTTGGGAAATACTTATGCAGGAATGGGACAAAGTCAACAAGCATTGGAACAATATAATCGAGCGATTGCTGCAGATCCTGCGTTTTCAAGCGTGTATTTAAATCGGGCGATTACTTATTCCATTTTGAAAAATTATGAAGGGGCATTTGGGGATTATGAAAAGGCATTGTCTATGGGGGAAAGTAGACAAAATATTTTGACCAATCGAGGTTATGCATTTTTAGAGGCGGGGAAAATTCAAGAAGCAATCAATGATTTTGAAGAAATGCTTCGATATAAACCCAATGAGGGAAGTCTTTATTATTATCTTTCTCTATGTCAATTTCAACTCAATAATAAACCCAAAGCGAAAGAACTTTTTAATCGTTCTCAGGCTTTGGGCTTTAAAGGTTTTGCTCCAGACTATCCAGCTAGATTACAATAACTTTTTAATTTCTTGTTCTAAAGTATTTGCTCTAGGATTTAAAGCGGCTATATTTCCTTCTTGATCAATTAAAACGGTATAAGGAATACCTCTTACGCCATATTGTTTAGCTGGTACACATTGCCATCCTTTTAAATCACTTACATGATAAGGCCATGTTAAATTATCATCTTTAATCGCTTGAATCCAACGATTTTTCTGATTGGCTTTATCAAGAGAAACACTATAAACGGTAAATCCTTTAGATTTATATTTTTTATACATTTCTACTACATGTGGATTGTTCATTCTACATGGCTTACACCAACTTGCCCAAAAATCTACTAAAACAATTTTTCCTTTTAGGTCAGACAGTTTCATGTTTTTTCCCTCTGGATTTGGAAGGTCAATATCTAAGGCAGGTTTACCAGGAACTAAATTTTGAGAAGCTAATTTGTTCTCAATTTGTTTAATGATATTTTCATAGTCTCTAGCATAGGTAGACCCAGGATTTGTAGCTTTAAATTTAGCCAATATTCCTTTATGATAATCCATGTTCTTTTCAATGTTAATCCATTTGACTGTAGCAAAAAGACTAGATATTAAGCTACTAGTAGTATCTGCAAATGCTCTAGCTTCTGCTTCAGGGATTTGGTTGCCACTGGCTTTTGCTCTTGCTTCAAAAGCTTTAAAAATTTGACCTTCTTTAGTTCCAGTTAAGGTATAATCTCCATTTTGAAGCGTTTGTAAATCACCTTCAATAGTAACCACTTTTTCTTTTCCACTTAGGGCAATAGTGGTAGATTTTGCTCCAATCCGCAATCGGTAAATAGCTAATTCTGCATTATTTACTGGAATAGAGAATACTCCATTCTTATCTATTTCCGCACTACCCATAATGGTGGTCGTATTATTCAATAGAATCTTATCGAAAAAAGCTTTTAAGTTTTCACCATTGGCAATTTTCCCTTGAATCAAGGTTCCATTGAAGTTGTCTGGGGCGGCAGGATAACCTCCTTGGTCACAGCCTAAGAAGCAGATCATTCCAATGCACATCAAGCTAGTTAAAATAAAGTTTTTCATAAAAATCGATTTGATATTTTTTAATAATTATGCCTCAATGGCTAAACCAATACTTTGATCATATATCTTTTTCCATTCATTGAGATGACCAAAGTCTTGTTTATTTATTTGAATATTTCCATTAGTAACAATTCCTAATTGGGAATGGTTTATATTCTGTTTTCCAATCCAAGCAATAAAAGCTTCTTTATTTTCTGATTTAACACTTACGATTACGCGACTTTGCCCTTCTCCAAACAAGGCGGCATCCATTCGTACACCTTCTTTATTAAATTGAATATCAAAGCCTAAATTTGAAGCCATACTTGATTCCATCAATGCAATAAATAAGCCTCCTTCGCTTAAGTCATGTATGGATTGTACTAAACCTGTTGGAATTAATTGTTGAATCACTTGGTGTAAGTGAAATTCTTCTTCGAGTTCAAAATGTGGAACTGGCGAAAGTTTTACTGCATGATTATTTCTTAAATATTCAGAACTTGAAATATCGTTCTTCATATCTCCAATTAAAAATACGAAATCACCTTCATTTTTGAAATTCATGGTCATTCTAGCTTCTGGAGTATCTAAAATTCCAAGCATTCCAATGGTAGGGGTAGGGTAGACAGGCACTGTTTTTCCATCTATTTCAGACTGATTGTAAAAACTTACATTTCCTCCTGTTACTGGAGTATTGTATTTTCTACAAGCTTCTCCCATCCCTTTAATTGCGTTTACAAATTGCCAATAAACTTCTTCATTATAAGGATTTCCAAAGTTTAGACAATTGGTAATGGCTACTGGAAGACCGCCAGAACAAACGATATTTCTAGCAGCTTCAGAAACCGCAATCATAGTACCTTTATATGGATCTGCATGCACATAAGACGAATTACAATCGGTCGTTACCGCAAGCGCTTTATTTGATCCCTTTACACGAACGATTGCTGCATCAGAAGGTGCATTTACGCTCATACTATTGGTTCTTACCATAGAATCATATTGTTCATAAATCCATTTCTTAGAAGCAATATTTGGAGAAGCAATCAATTGCTTTGCAGCAGCAACTAAATCAGTAGGCTCTGCAATTTGATCAATTGAATATGCATTAATTTCTTTCAGATAAGCAGGCTCTTTATAGGTACGATCATAAACTGGAGCTCCGCCTCCTAAGACTAAAGGATCAGTAGGAACATCTGCCACTAATTCTCCATTTAGGTAAAATTCTAAGCGTTGTGTATCGGTTACTTCTCCAATAATTTCACATTCTAAATCCCATTTGTCAAATACTGCTTCTAGAACCTCTTCCTTTCCTTTTTCACAAACAATCAACATCCGTTCTTGACTTTCAGAAAGTAAAATTTCAAAAGGCTTCATGTTGGCTTGACGTGTAGGTACTTTATCCAAATGAATAATCATTCCTGATTCTCCTTTCGCACTCATCTCAGAAGTAGAGCAGGTAATTCCTGCGGCTCCCATGTCTTGCATTCCAACAATTGCTCCTGTTTGAATGGCTTCTAAGGAAGCTTCTAGTAGAAGTTTTTCTTGAAATGGATCGCCTACTTGAACTGCTGGTAAATCTTCTTCTGAATCTTCAGATAAATCAGCAGATGCGAAAGTAGCTCCATGAATTCCATCTTTTCCTGTAGCAGAACCCACAATATAAATCGGATTTCCTACACCTTCAGAAATGGCAGAAACCGTTTCGTCTTTGTTGACAATCCCTACAGACATCGCATTAACCAATATGTTTTGATTATAACAATCATAAAAATAGGCCTCTCCGCCAACAGTAGGTACACCAAAGCAATTTCCATAGTCGCCGATACCTTTAACTACTCCCTTTACAAGGTGTTTAGTACGCTTAAGATCTATTTTTCCAAATCGTAAAGAATTTAATGCAGCTATTGGGCGAGCGCCCATAGTAAAAATATCTCTATGAATTCCTCCAACTCCCGTAGCAGCTCCTTGGTAAGGCTCTACAGCGGAAGGGTGATTATGAGATTCAATTTTGAATGCACAACCTAGTCCATTTCCAATGTCCACTAAACCTGCATTTTCCTCTCCAGCTCCGACCAATAAACGTTCGCCATCTCTAGGTAAAGTTTTTAGCCATTTGATGGAGTTTTTATAAGAACAATGTTCCGACCACATCACACTAAAAATGGATACTTCAGTAAAATTTGGATCGCGTCCTAAGATTTTCTGAATTTCTTTGAATTCTTCTTCCAAAAGTCCCAAGTCTTTTGCCATTTGAAGGGTAGCGATAACAGGTGTAGTTTGCATCTATATTTTGTTTAACTTTAAGGATGAAATTTGCTGCAAAGATACGGTTTATAAGTTATTTTAAGGCAAGATATAATCTAAAGTTTTTAAAGAAATAATTCCTTTCTTTCTCAAAATAAAAAAAAGGTTGGACTATTTATTGCGAAGACAATAATAACCCAACCTAAAACCCTATGACATTAGATCATATTTCTAATAAAACGAAGAATAGGGTAATAAGTTTCTTTAAATCAGATATTTATGTCTTTCGAATAAGAAGGAAATATGATGAATTAGATAATTCCTCGATCTTTTTTAATCTTCTCGTAGGCCTCCTGAAGAATACTAAATTTTTCTTTTGCTGATTTTTGTACGTCTGGACCCAAATGTTGAACCAAATCTGGGTGATATTTTTTGGCTAATCTTCGGTAGGCTTTTTTAACTTCATTGTCTGAAGCATCCTGATTTATTTCTAAAATTGTATAGGCATTTTTCATGATCTTAGGCGACGGAATGCCTTTTCCAGAAACGAAAATAGCTTTGATCGATTCATAATCTTTGTCGCTGATTCCCAAATGCTTACTGATATGTCGAATGACTTCTATTTCTTTGGGCTTGATGTCAATATCCGCATCGGCAATACCAAATAAGAAATGGATCAATTGAATTCGAACCGCATGCACTTTCAGTTTGCGTATTTGTTGACAAACTTCTTTAAGAGAATATTCTTTTTCAAGAATATTTTCCAATGTAACCATCTTCGCTTCGATGTAGGTAGGATCAAAGTTTTTGGTCAAAAAATTCTTAACATAAGTTAGTTCATAAGGACTTGTTTCCCCATCCGCTTTAATTACTGCTGCGGCTAAGATGATTAAACATATTTCGAATTCATTGCGTTTAACACGATCATTTTCGTCTAATCCAGGGACTGTTTTTAGTTTTTCAAAAACAGAACCAATTGCCGATTCAAACAATTTACCAATTGGGCTTTCTTTCACTCGTCCAACTCCTCGATCTAACCAGTCTTCAAATTTGGAAACATCCATTATATACTATTTTGAAATGATGGCTAAGATAAAATTTTATTTTCAAAAAATGGATTTATTGGGGCTAACCCTAAAAAATCTACGTTTTTTTAGGGTCGGGCTCTTTGCTATAATGTGCTCGTTCCTGCGCGCATTCCGCGTCTATCCCTTAGCCAGTGTTCCGAATAGAGGTCATCTTAATTAATTACTTTTGTTAGGATTCGTTTTATTATTTGGAAATGTGAAGACTTAGTATGAACTTTAACCGCAATTGGAAAAAGAAACACATATCGCGATATTAATTCCTTGTTATAATGAGGAAAAGACAGTTCAAAAGGTAATTGAAGACTTTAAAAAAGAATTACCCCAAGCTACTATTTATGTTTATGATAATAATTCCGATGATCAAACGAGTAGTATTGCTCGAATGGCAGGGGCAATTGTACGAAAAGAACCTCGACAAGGTAAGGGAAATGTGATTCGATCTATGTTTAGAGAAATTGAAGCCGATCTATACATTATGGTGGATGGAGATGATACCTATCCTGCTTCTTTCGTTCATGAACTTATCCAACCTGTTCTTGCAGGTGATGCTGATATGGTAATTGGAGATCGCCTATCTAATCAAAGTTATTTTAAGGGAAAAGTAAGACCATTTCACAGTTTTGGAAATCGTTTAGTTCGGAAATTAATCAATCGTTTATTCCGATCTAAATTGCGTGATATTATGACTGGATATCGAGTGTTTAATCCTTTGTTTGTTAAAAATTTCCCTATCCTTAGTGAAGGCTTTGAAATTGAAACAGAAATGTCTTTGCATGCTTTAGACAAACGATTTAAAATTGTAGAAATTCCTATTTCCTACCAAGATCGTCCAGAGGGAAGTGAATCAAAACTGAATACCTTTAGCGATGGCTTTAAGGTTATTCTGACCATTTTTTCCATATTTAAAAATTATCGACCCTTATTATTCTTTGGTTGGATTGGATGCTTTTGCATCTTATTAGGCATCCTTATTGGAATTGGCCCGATAAGAGAATATATTCAATTTCAGTATGTGTATAAAGTGCCATCGGCTATTTTAGCTACAGGGCTAATGTTAGTAGCCGTCATCTGTTTTGCCATAGGTTTTATATTAGATTCCGTGGCACATTTTCATAGGAGTAACTATGAGCTCAATTTATTGAACAATCAAATTAAAAGCCAGTCTAGGCTAGAATCTGAACTTTAGAAATTAATCTTCATTCGTAAATTTATTCGTCGAGAGGTTAAATAATTTGGCACTGCAAGTTGTTGGTTTTGAATGGTTTTTACCCATGTGTTTGAAGCTGCGTTTGCTACCCCTAAAAGGTTGAAAACTTCAAAACTTAACCAAGCTTTATCAAAGCGATTAAATGGATTCCGTTTACCTCGTTCTTTCCTTCTAATGGCATCCCAAAGTAAATAACCAAAACCAATATCTACTCTGTAATATGGCGAATATCGATAGGTGTTTCGATAAATAACATTATCATTTGGAGGACCAAATGGAAGACCAGCACCTACTACTAAATTTAGATTTACTTTAAAATCTTCACGCTTTGGCAGAAAGTCTTGAAAGAACATGGACAAAGAAACCAATTGGTCATTGGGCCTTGCTACATCTCTTACAGAAGTAGCGGTAGAATCTTGAAATTCTCTAGAGGCATGATCTACACCATCGAATTTTTCACGAGTTCTAAGAAAAGATAAATTGATCCATGATTCGGTACCTGGAATGAATTCTCCATTCAATCTAAAATCGATTCCAGCAGAATAGCCTGAGGCGATATTGTCGCCATAGTATCGTATACGCACATTGTCTAAATCAAATGGAACAATGTCGATTAGGTGTTTATAATATGCTTCGGAGATAAATTTAAATGGTCGGCCCCACATTTCAAAATCATAAGAGACTCCCAATACTCCATGGATTGATTTTTGGGCTTTCAGGTTGGTGTTTATCACTCCTAACTGATTTCTCATTTCTCTATAAAAAGGCGGTTGATAGTAGGCTCCAACAGAAGCCTTGAACAAGACGCTATTTTTAGTATTCAATGGTTTGTAATAAAACTGTGCTCTTGGTGTTATAATGATATCTTGATTTTCACTCCAATAAGAAGCACGTAAACCGATGGTGAAACCATATTCACTCAATTCGCTTTTGGTATTTTTCCAAGTATTTTGGATAAAGCCATTGACACGATGTGTGCGTAAATCAACATTCGCTTTCACGGTAGAAAAGAGATTTACTTGTGTATCTGAATAGGCCAAAGAATATAATGCACTATCTAATCGTTCCCATTCATTAAGTTCATCTTGGATGATTTCATATTGGTATTTTACACCATAACGTATATGATTACTTGTGCTTTGCGAACCTACTCTTTCCTTAGATTTTTGCCATCCGCCTTTCCATTCCACATTACTTACTCTAGCTGTAAGATAGTTTCTAGCAAAGGTATGTTGGATTCCTTGCCCAATAATACCTACGACTTCTCCTGCTTCATCATCGCTTAAATCGGTTTCTAAAATACCCAATTCATAATCACCAATAATATCTATTCTTTCATTTTCTAAACTATGAAAAGTTGACGCTAAAAACTTGAAATAGTAATTTTTATCTTTGGGTACATGGCTTAGTGATATTCCTGTCATATAGGTGGTGAAATCATCTACTTCCTGTCCTTCAAAGTCCACTGAAAATTGGAAAGCTGCGTTAACTAATCCTAAGGCAGTGGCTCGACTATCTGGTCTAAATTGAAATTGACTACGATTTACATTTCCTATCCAAGCCAATTGCCAGGTATCACTTAAATCATAGGAAGCATAAGCTTGCACATCGACAAAATTGGGTAAATATTCTCCAGTAGTTTGTAGACTTCCTAGTACATATCTAGTGGTTTTATACCTTGTACCCATTAAAAAACGAAATCGTTGATCTGGGTTTTTCTTTTTCTTAATACTTCCTTCAAGATGTGCGGTAGCACCTAAAAAACTTAAACTCGCAGAACCAGCTAGTGAATCGGGTTGTTTGTATTTAATATCTAAAACAGAAGACAATTTATCTCCAAATCTAGATTGGAAACCTCCTGCTGAAAAGGCTAGAGATCTAATCAAATCTACATTGGGAAAGGTAAGGCCTTCTTGTTGTCCACTACGGATTAAAAAAGGGCGATAGATTTCGAAGTCATTGACATAGACTAAATTTTCATCATAACTTCCTCCGCGAACAGAATATTGAGAACTTAACTCATCCGCACTACCTGTAATTCCAATTCCAATACTGGTGATATCCAGATTCATGCTTGGTGTTGGGATAAATTCGAAAGGTTTAGCATCTAGGGTTTCAATAGAAATATCATCTGAGTTTCCACCTTGAGCAGTGACGACAGCTTGCTCTAGTAGAAACTCAGTACTAAACAATTTAGTATTAAGTTGAAATTGTTCGTTTGGTCTTAATTTACCTACTTTTATGGTATCTTCTTTATATCCAAGAAAGCTAAAAATAATTTCCATATTCTTTTTAGCGGGAACTTTGATTTCATAGGTTCCATCATTATTGGAGAATACTCCGACACCTTCTCCAATAACGCCAATCGTTACTAATGGAATTGGATTTTCTTTTTCATCCACTATAGTTCCAAAAATGGTAGCTTTGTTTTGGGCGAAAAGTTGAAAAGAGGAAAGGAGTAGAAGAATTAGCCAAACTGTTTTATTCTGCATGCTTATCAATGGTTTCTTTTTCAATTAGGTACGATATTCAGGGCGGACAGTTTCAGATTTATAACGAAAAAAAGATAAATAATGTTATTTAAACGCTCAATGTATGAATATCAATTGATTTTAATCGGTGAATAGTGTCTTTAGGATCTTCAGATTTAAACACGCTACTTCCGGCAACTAAGATATCGGCACCTGCTTTTAGAATAGCTTCTGCGTTTTGAAGTCCTACACCACCATCAATTTCGATTTTGGTTTGTAGGTTTCTATCGATGATTTGTTTCTTTAAGGATCGGATTTTTTCTAGTGTTCTATAGATAAATTTTTGTCCTCCAAAACCTGGATTAACAGACATTAAGACTACGAGATCACAATTTTCTAATATGTCATCAATAACAGAAACGGGTGTTCCTGGATTTAAAGCTACTCCAGCTTTAGCACCAGTAGCTTTAATTTGTTGAAGGGTACGATGAATATGGGGGCAAGCTTCATAATGGACGGAAATGACTTCCGCACCAGCTTCTCTAAATTCTTCGATATATTTTTCTGGTTTTTCAATCATCAAATGAACATCCAAAGGTTTTTTTGCAAGGGCAAACATCGATTTAATAATAGATTGTCCAAACGAAATATTGGGAACAAATTGGCCATCCATAACATCCACGTGATACCAATCGGCTTCACTTTGGTTGATCATTTTAAAATCAGCTTCTAAATTTTTAAAGTTGGCTGCTAAAACGGAGGGAGCAATTAAATGACTAGGCATAGTTTTAAAGATTAAGTTCAGCGAAGGAAATATTTTCATCAGGGATTAGGTCTTTGCGTTGGAAACGCAAAACAAGTTGAGCGGTAGCCACCACATCTTTTTCACAATAAACGGCAATACGTTTGATATCTCGATCACGCCAATATACTCCATTGACTTCACTACCATCAATGTCGTCTTTTGGTGTTGGAATTCCAAAAATTTCGGTAAGTAAACTAAGCTTCGTATAGTTTTTGAAATCACCAAATTTCCATTGAACTAAGGTATCAAGCATATAATTTAATTCCCAAGGTTTTTTACCTGCAATGTCAAGCATTTTAGGTAGGGCAATTTGGTTGATCATCATTCGTCTACAAGTGTAGGGAATATCAAATTCTTTAATGTTATGCCCACAAAGGTTTTTAATTCGTTTATTATTTTCTAACAAGTCACTAAATTCTTGAAGAAGTTTAGCTTCATCTTCGCCTGCATAGGATTTTATACGAAGTGTCATTTGGCCTTCTTTATCAATAGAAATTAATCCTACTGAAATGCAAATGATTTTTCCAAATTCAGCAAAAATGCCTGCTTTTTCTGGATAAGATTCACTAGGTTCCGGAGGTTCATCTGTACGATAAATTACCTTGGCTTTTTGCTGCCAAAGTTTCTGCATTGCAGGACTTAAATCTTCATAAGAAGCTTGTCCTGCCACGGTTTCAATATCTAAAAAAAGAATGGAAGTTAAATCCATAAATAATTAATTGTACTAAGCACTAGGACAAAATAAATCAATACTTAATGAACTACTATTTTTCTACTATCCTGCGTTAAAAATACTCGTCATAGCTAAGGCTATGCCTGTGTTTTTTGTCTTGGCTAGTAAAAAAATATTTCCATTCATTAAATATCATTTATTTTGTCCTAGTACTTATATGATAAAAAGATGTCCCAAAATAGATAAAACAAGTCGGATTTAATTGTTTTGTTTCAAAAACTATTTGAATTGATATAAAAAATAAATAAAACTATCTTTTTTAAGCATTATTCGTTTTCATAAAGTACTTGGTGTGGGGAAATTTTAACTAAATTATGATATAAAGATGATGAAGTATAATCAATAAAACCTCGATTTTTATCGTTATTGGACTATATTTTATTAAAAACAGCTTACTTTAATTTTTTATAGTACATAT
>JAHDCJ010000008.1:0-43419 GCA_020629935.1 Saprospiraceae bacterium
ATATGGGTGTTTCACAGCAATTTATTTTTATTTGAAAAGGAATAAACGAATATAGGAATTTTTTGATTTATTGTGAAAATAAAAGAGGCCATCTCAATTTTGAGACAGCCTCTTCGTAGCCAATACTAAATTGCTATAAAGCGCAATTGTTTCTTATCGAAAAAACAGCTGATCAATTAATTCTCCTAATGAAGCTTTTGCTGCACCCCATTGTGCTCCATTAATAAATCCTGCTTCTGCACCTGCAGCCGATCCAAGTGGGCCACCTAGCCAGCCTGCAATACCTCCTATTATTCCACCTACAACGCCTCCTTTAATCGCACCTATTGCGTCTGCTAAAATAATTTTTCCTGGGTCAATATCTCCAAAGCCCGCTGTGGTAACACTATTGTCTGGGAAATCATATAGTGTTCTTGGGTTTTGTTGAGCGTCGATCCACAATACGCTAGTATGTCTTGCTACAGAAGTCATAGCTAAAAGAGGATAACTTTCACCGATTCTTAAGGTAGAAGAATTCAGGATTGTATTTTCTAATGCTTTAATATCGTCATGTAGCACAGTCATGTCACCATAAGGTCTTGTAGATACAAATAAATCTTCAATATTGGTAAGTAAAGTGATAGCTTCAGGACTCCAGTTGTATTCTTGTGCTAAGGTTTGTTTAAGGTCTGTACTTTGATTTAAAGTAGTTCGGTCTGGGCTATTAAAATAGGCTTGAAATTGTTGTAAGTCCCAAGTTTTTACTTCTCGTTCTGAGTAAATTTTAATTCCTCGTTTAATCAAGTGTGGGTTATTGGCTAATGAATCCGCTCCATATTTATTAAGTGTAAATTTCATTGATTCATTGTGATGATAACCGATCTTATCAAATGGATTGGCAGGATTAGAAGGATCAATAGATTGAGCGAAAGTAGTGTTTAATAAAGTAACGATGCTGAATAAAATTAAAAATAAATTTTTCATGATTAATTGATTTTGATGTTAAAAATGTTTTTTAAAAAATTGTTTCCTACTTGGTTTAGAGACGGCACCAGTTCGGATTATTTGGCCGTGTTATTGTCTTTAAATCCTAAGTCTAGAATAAGGTTAAAAGTCAATGTGTTTTTGATTGATTAATGTTTATTGTAATTCAAAATTGATGACGGAGGATGCCGATGATTTGTAATTTTTATTATTACAGGAGAAGTGTAAAATTTCTTCTGTGATCGAATAATTCCCTTTTAAAAGAATTATGGCTTCCTGTCCTAAGTCGGTTATTTCAGTAGTTTTAATTTTGATGTTTTGCGGTAGTTGATATTCTTTATTCGCTTGTGTATTTCCTAGAAAGTAAATACTCACTTTCATGGTTTCGAAATCAAAATCGGTCAGTACGATTTGTTGATTATTTGCTTTTTCATTTTGATTCCAATCCTCAAATGTTAGGCAAAGATTAGGTTGGCTTTTTTCGAATTTATTGGTTTTGTTTTTTCCAAAAATATTACCTTTAAGTTGGAGTCCTATTTTTTTGAAATTGGCTTCTATTTGCACTTGACCATATTGGTTTCCTACAAAGAAGAAGAAAAAGAGGCAGCTGATTAATAATGATTTCATGATATTCTTTTTTAAAGATTGATGGTGTTTCTTTCCTTTTGATTACATCTCAAAGATACCATAGAAGTAGAGCCTACTAAAGGACAAATTACGTTGATTTTCTGTTCGAATTTAGTAAAAAAAAGGTAAAGATAATGAAGGTTTTCGAGTATAAAACATTGTTATTCAGTGGATTGTGTGAAGGACAAATCTTGGTCAGTTTTTAATTAATTGCATTCTATTTTAAATAGAATTATCTTTAAAAAAAATACGAAAAGGCGGTATGTATAATAGTAAAGTGATTAATCTCTTAAAGGGATTTACTAAGGAGGATATAAAGTTGTTTGGGCGATATTTGGAGTCGCCTCTTTTTAATAAAGATGAGAAGGTTATCAATCTCTATTCTTATCTTAAAAAGTATTATCCTTCCTTTGATCATAAAAATATAGACAAAGGAATTGTAGCAAAAAAAGTATTTTCAGTGTTCAAAGACAAGGCGCCCAATCGTCTCAGTTATTTTATGTCTATTCTCTATAAATTGATGGAAGATTATTTAGTTTGGCAAGAGTTGCAAGAGCAACAAGCTGAGCAAGAATTTTTATTATTAGAAGCTTTTCGGAAGCGAGGGAAGAAAGATTTTTTTGAAAAAGCAATTGATAAATTTGAGAAGGAGATAGAGGCTAGACCCAATAAAGATGTGAATTATTATTTTGATTCGTTTCGGTTGGCAGAATCGTCTTTAAAAGAATTGAATGCCATTCGATCCGCTGAGGGGGGACAAATAATAAGTCAAGGAGTTTTATTTCTTGATAAGTTTTATTTCTCTATTAAACTAAGATATAGACATGGTTTAAAAACTTGGAAACAAATAACATCCATCGAAGAGGATATGTTTTTAATAAAACCTATAATGGATCTTATTGAAAATGGAAAATTTAAAGAGGATAAGTTATTAGAAATTTATTTTTATTTGAATAAATTTTATTCAGAAGGTATTGAAGCAAAAGAAAAGTGGACTTATTTTTTAAATGTCAAGCATTTATTTTTTGAATTTACAAATGTATTAGAAGAAGATGAGAAGACGGATCTTATCGTTGCATTATTAAACTACTGTTTGGAATTAAGAAAAATTGAGAAAACAGAGGAGCTAGAAAACCAGATTGCTGATTTATATCAATTTGGAATTGAAACGAAAATTTTATTTGTTGATGGAAAAATCTTACCAGTTACTTTCTATAACATTGTAGCTATAAATTGTGAAGCGCAAAGAAATAATTGGGCACTTAATTTTATTGAAGATTATAAACAATTTTTGCCTGCTAATGATCAACAAAATATGGTTTGTTTGAGTAAGGCACTTTGGTATTGTATGAATGAAGATTTTGATCAACCACTAACCTTACTTCAAGATGTTACTTTCGATCATTACTATTATAATATGGCCTACAGGTATATTGTTACTCGATGTTATTTTGATGCTAACGAAGAAGATGCTTTAATGACCCATCTAGAAGCCTTTGAAAAATATGTTCGTCGAAATAAAGATATGTCTGAACATACACAACTTGGTCTTTTAAGATTTATTTCTACAACAAAAAAAATACTAAAAGCTAAATATGAACGAGGGAAAAAGGAAGAGCTTCTAAATTATATTTCAGAAACAGATCCCTTATTTTATAAACCTTGGCTTCTAGAAAAAGTAAATAGTCTATAAATAAAAAAGTTGCTTCGCAATAAACGAAGCAACTTCCATTTGTTTTTTGGGGCTAACTTTTATTTAGCTAATACTATTTTTTCAGTAAAGCTATTTCCATTTTGTTTTACTCTTAAGAAATACAATCCTGCTGATAGTCCACTAGTATCTATAATGCTGGTATTTGTACTTTTAACAATGGTACCGTTCGAAGTAAATAAAATTACATCAAGATCTTCTGAAGACTCCACCTGAACTTCAATCACATCATCCACAAGGTTTACTAAATCTGCTTCTTGAATAGTATTTTCATTTGTAGTTTCATTCATGTTTTCACGGCCAATAGTTATAGTCGGTATTCCTTCACCTGCTCCTTCTAAACAAGAACTAGTAAGCTCTATATCTACATCATTTCCTAATTCGTGCATGGCATTATCACTTGTAACCACTTCAGCTCTTAACACACGGCCTTTTATTTGATAGCACATATTCATGCTTGGTGGCCATTGTACCATAGTTTCTGCATTAACAATGGGATTACCTCCTATCATACAGTTAAAAGCTCCCTCTGGATTTGGGTAATTAATGATGTCTAAGTCTACTTGCCAATGGTTGGGTGCAATTTCTGATATTGTTGCTCCAGGTATACCATAAAAAGTAGCAGCTACATCATCAAGAAGAGCTTCTTCCCAATTGTTAAGACCATCTAAGGAATAGTATCTTAATCTATATTCGAAATGAACAGAAACAATATCTGCACATGTATAACCAGATAAATCAATTTCAAAAGAAGAAACGGTAGATACATAACTGGTATTTCTATCAGGCATAATTACTAAATCAGGAGTTACTTTATCTTGTGCTGATATTAATGTGTAAGAAAAAATAAAAAGGATTACAGTTAACAGTTGCTTAGTTTGGGTAGTTAAAATGTTCATGGCTACGAAATTTTAATAGTTAATAAATTATATTTAGTTTTAAAAATCTTTATGTTTTAATGATGACTCAAATATCCGAACAAAGTGCTATTTGCTAAAGGACAATTTTAAATGGAATTTTGAAAAAAAAGCATGGGGTTACAAGGTTTGTTTTGGTTAACATTCTGATAATTAATGTATTACGTTCGGTTTTTTTTCGTTTTTTTTTGTACTTTTTGCACTGAACTTGAACTGATATTTTCGATTTTATAGTAAAAAAAAGAATTGATCTTTCTATTGGATGACTTATATAGTAAGCCATTTTTATATTTGTTTTTGCTTTGTTTTTTTAAAAAAACCGCCTAACTTTTTAGGCGGCTTCACACTCCCGTATTTCTACGGATACTCACTTATTTTTATCATAGCTCTTTTAGCTAATCGTTTGATATCGTTGTGTTCCTTTGATACCTCAAATATAGAGCGGAAAGGAGACCTGCTAAAGGACAAATTCGTATGGTTTTTTGAAAAAAAATAAAAAAAAACAAGAAAGATATTAGCTTTTTTATATTGTAGTGCGCTGATAATTAGCTGTTTGTGATTTGTTAGGAGTTTGGGTAAATTTTAAAGAATTGTTTAGTTTTTTAAATAGAATTATCTTTAAAAAAATTGAATTTAGGCTGGTATGCAGAATAGTAAGGTGATTAATTTATTAAAAGGGTTTACCAAAGAGGATATCAAACGGTTTGGAAGATATTTGGAATCACCGCTACATAATAAAGACGAAAAGGTGGTGAATCTTTTTAATTACCTAAAAAAATATTACCCTTCATTTGATCATAAGAATTTAGAAAAAGAGGTTGTAGCTCAAAAGGTCTATGGAGAATTTAAAAATAAGGCATTCAATAGACTGAGTTACTTTTTGTCTATGCTTTATAAATTGATGGAAGATTATTTGATTTGGCAGGAATTGCAAGAACAAAAGGCCGAACAAGATTTTTTGTTGTTATCCGCCTTTCGACGAAGAGGGAAAAAAGAATTTTATGAAAAATCTATCGAAAAGACGAAGAAGGAAATCCATGAACGAAGCCAAAAAGACGTAAAATATTATTTCGATGCTTTCCGAATTGCTGATGAATCCTTAAAAGAAGTATATACCGTACAAATTGGAGATGGAGGGCCTATTTTAGGTCAAGCGATGAAGCAGCTCGATTTATTTTATTTTTCCGTTAAGTTAAGATATTACCAAGGTTTGATGACGTGGAAAAATATTACTTCAACTGACGTTCGTGTGCCCTTAGTAAAAGAAGTCGTGGAAGAGATAAAGGTAAATTATGCGGAGAATAAATTAATAAAATTTTACGAACAACTCTATTATTTTTCAGATACTAAATGGAGTAGTGAAGATCGAAGAACGATCTACCTGAAAATAAAAGCAATGTTCTTTGAAGACCGAAGTATTTTGACTCAAGATGAAAAAACAGAGGTTATGGTCTTGCTTACAAATTATTGTATTGACCAACGGAAGATTAATCCCAATCTATTTTATACAGAAGAACTCGCCGAACTTTATCAATTTGGAATAGAAACAAAAATTCTATTTGTTGAAGGCGAACTTTTTCCGATCAATTTTTATAACATGGTCGTTATCTTTTGCGAAGCCAATAAAAATGAATGGGCTTGGGAATTTATAGATCAATATCAAATATATCTTCCAGATGAGTTTAGAACAGGGATCGTTGGTCTTTCTAAAGCCACGTGGCATTGTTTAAATAATAACTATAATGATACCTTGGAATTATTGCAAGGATTGGTTTTTGAGCATTACTATTATAATATCTTATATCGGTATCTTATCGCTCGCTGTTTTGCCGAAATGAATGAAGAAGAAGCCCTATTTAATCAACTCGAATCATTTGAAAAATATGTCCGAAGGAATAAGCAAATGACAGAGCATATGCAACGTAGTTTGATTAATTATATCTCCTTTACCCGCAGAATACTCAAGTCGAATTATGAAAGTGACTTAAAAGTTGGGTTGGTGGATGATATAAAAAATACCCCAGCCTTAATGTTTAGAAAATGGTTACTCAAAATGGCATCCCATACACATTAAGCCTAATTTTATTTCTATAAGCAATTACAATTTCTAAATGCTTTTTGATTTCTAAATTATCATTAATTTGAAATCACAACTTTACATGTTTGAACTTTGTCTTCTTGAATGACTTTTAAATAGTAAATTCCATTCGAAAGATAACTGACATCAAATATATTATTTGACGTGGCTTTTATTACTCTTCCTTCTAAATTTAAAAGTTGAAATTTGGTGCTTGTATCCATTGGTACATTTACAAGAAACTTTCCTGAAGAAGGATTAGGGGAAATAATAATTTCTTCAGTCAAAATTTCACCTTCTGTTGTGTAATTGGATGTTCGATTTAAATTTCCAGATCCGGCATCTTCAGGACAAATTCCACTCGGTATCTGAACAAATTTATTTGGAATGTCTATAGTGAAATTATTAAGGGTTACATACTTCGCCCTAACCACTCTTCCCGTCCATCTTTTACAACCATATGCATTAATCCTAGGATCAATAATTGAATTGCCAGTTACAATTCTAGCTACACTTTCCAAATTGAAATTAGTATAATCGGAGACAGCACATCCTATTTCATCTATATTCTCTGAAGACATGGGAATAACAATCTTCCATAGATTGGTATCTTTTTCTGTTATTGTGGCATCTAGACCATCAAAATCCACAGTGCCAGGAATAGTATCAAAGAACCCATATTCCCATAAATTATCTTCATTTAAAAATTGATACCTTACTCTAAAATCAAATTGAATATAACTTATGGTATCACATAATAAATGATTAATGTCTATGTCAAAATCAAAATCAACAATGGCAGAATCTAGTGTATAGGTAGTTACGCTAAGATCAGGATCAATAGTTACATTATACTGGCTAAAAGCGCGGTTTCCTAAAATAAGAATCAAAAAAATAGTAAAAAAAGATAACCTTAAATATTTTTTGGAATTAGCTAATTTATTCATTACAAAAAGTTGAAAGTTTATATGATATTTTGGAGGTAAGTACTAGGACAAAATAAATGGTATTTCCTTTCATTAAGTATTGATTTAGTTTGTACTAGTACTTAAAATCGTTTTAATAAAAATCAATGTTAAATTTAGAAGTTAAACCATAGAGCTAACCTTTTAGCTATTAAAATAATAAGTTAAGGATTAAAAAACACAATGGGTTTTTAATCATCAGCATTTTCATAAGTAGACAACGGTTTACTCTTTTACCCTTTTAAGAATAGAGTAAAATACAACCAAAGACAATAATGGTTGTCAAAATTATTTAGTGGAGATAGGAAATTTAAATATTGCCTTATCTAGTCGAATCGGTAATAAAAATACAAGATTTTAAGCAATTTATCAAATGTAGAAACTTATATTTTGGTCTTTTAATACAGATTTTACGTAATAATTTAGCAATTTCAAATTGCTAAATTAAATGGGATTTGATTCTATCTTAAAAACAAAATTCCTAAAATTCCAGCTAATGGTAATAATACCAAAACAGAAAATTTGAGTCTAAAAAGAGCGAATAAGGATAAGATAAAAATACCAATAATCACAAATACAGAATAGGAGAGCGGATCAGCGCCTTCTGGAAAAGCAGAGATCAACACAATATAGGCAGAATAAAAAATCATCCCAATTACGCCACTACGTATTCCTTTCATTATGGAAGTCACCACCGCAGATTGTTTCATGTACTCCATCACCGTAGAAGCTGCAATCATTAATAATGCAGGCGGTCCAAAAATTCCAATGGTAGAAACCAATGCTCCCCAAAATCCTTTAACTTGAAATCCTATAAACGCCACACTAATACATATGGGCCCTGGAGTAACCTGACCCAAAGCAATACTATCAATAAATGCTTGTTCGCCTACCCATTGATATTGACTGGTAACGACCTCTTGCAATAATGGAATAAATACATAGCCTCCTCCAAACAACATCACACTCATCCCGCCAAAAGTGATAAATAAATTGCCTAAACTATTGGCTGCAATCGGTAAAGCTAAAAATGTCAATACCGCTAATATTAAAATGGGCAAAATCGTCATCCCAAATTTTACCAAAGGAAATGGAGCAAGGCTCGCCGTTTTCTTTTTTTCTTCGGATAAAAATAAATAACCCGCAAATCCAGAAATCAACATAACTAAAAGCGTACTGTATACTTGATATTGTTTGGGAGCAATGGCCAATATCAACAAACCAATAATGGCTAATCCAATTTGTAAGGCACTCTTCAAATTCTTTTTTCCCATCCGCCAAACTACTTCACAAATTACCGCAGCCACCGCAGGAATCACTCCTTGAAAAAAGGCTTTGACAAAATCTATATTCCCATAGGTGCTATAAATCCAACTAAAGACCATCATTAAAATAAAAGAGGGAATAATGACACCTGTAGCCGTAGCTAATGCTCCCCAAAATCCACCAATACGATAACCGATGTAAGTAATCACATTCACCGCCATAGGTCCAGGCATTAGACTTCCCAATGAGATGCCGTCTAACACATCTTCCTGAGTTAATAATTCTTTTTCTTTAACAATGATTTTTTCAACTACCGCAATTAATGCCATAAACCCGCCAAAAGCAAAGGAGCCTATTTTTAAGAAAAGCCAAAACAGTTCAACTGGTTTTATTTTTTGCATAGAATATAGAAAGGAAGAAGTTTCCTCTTTTTGAAGAAGATATTTTGTTTAAAATTTAAATTTAACCTGAGCTTTAACTTCTGTCTTCGTATGTCCTGGAATCTCTTCTAGGCCCGCACTAAAGGAATCTCTATTGCGAATATAGGTCTGAGCTAAACGCAATTCTAAAGTCAGATTCCGAATGCCTTTATATCGTAGATTTAAATAATATCGCATGCCTTGATAAGCATATGCTGGAACAGAAAAACTATATAATAAATCGTTTTCAAAGGCATAAATTCGAGAGTCATAATTGTCGGTATCAAAAATGGCAAAACGCCCCGTAAAGGAAAGTGGAATACCAATGGGTTTATAAATAATGTCTTGGTACAACATAAAACCATAAGATGTGGGCCGCACTTTATCATTAAAAATAACGAAATCAATTCGGTTTCTTAACTCTAATGCTTTAGAAACTTTATTACTTAAATGCAGTCTAAAATTGCTTTTTCTTCGATAATTTAAAAAGTCGGTATTGGTTTCATTATCTGGTGCATTCTGTTGTTTGATCTCGTCTCTAAATCTAAAATAGATTTCCATTTTTCGCTTCACTCGATATTTGACTTGGGCTAAATATTCAAATCCATTGCTTGGCCCATCTACTCGAAATCTCATCCAAGGATGGGAGAAAATATCAAAATAACCACTAATCTGCCAGTTGTAATTCGGCTTAATATCTAGGCCTACATAAACTCCCGATTCATTGGTTCCAGAAGATCCTTCTTGAAAAGGATTGCCATAAAGATGTTGAAATTTCTTAGAAAAATGCCTTTGTAAAATCGCGAAATCAATCTTGCGATCTACCCCAATTATCATCCCGTTTAACGTCGCAATTGCACCATTATCACTATATGCCGTTTCTCCAAAAATATTGAAGTTTCGGATGAGTAAAGAGTAATCTAAACTTAGATTAAGTAAAGCACCAGAGTTAAATGTAAATTGATTATACGAAGCTAAATTTCTATTTAAATCAGCATTGAATTTATTATAAATGGCATTGATGCCAATATGACTTTGGGCATTATGCAATTTCAAATTTCCTCCAACCGTCATTTGTTGAATTGCAGCTTCATCTTCTATCTCACTCGCTCTTCGATGAAGTCCTGTGAGTTGCAAAGAACTAAAGGTTGTAATGTCCTCAAAGTTGTCGGTGGTATCTACTTGCGTTACGTTGGCATCTCGATTTCGATAAGAACCAAAAGCCGAAAATTCTAGATTTGGCGTAAAGGCTAGCGTTGCTCCAAGTCCTCTTAAAAAAAGCGCTTCATTGACTGAAGTATAAGGTCGTAAGGTACGTCCTGATCGTTTTATATTGGCTACATACGAACTTTTACCTGAGCCAAAACCTCCAGCCATAATCAAGCCTTGTCCTAAGTTGGCGCTATAGTCTCCTAGGGCAATAGCCTTCACCGTACTACTTAGGTTTCGATAATAAACATGAAAAGAATTAAAGTCAAAACCTTGCTTGTTCGAGCCACTAAAAAATTCTTCTCCAGCGTCTTTTTCTAAAGTAAAACCCCAACTGTGTCGATTCTCAAAGGAATGTTTAAATCGAACAAAATACTTATTGGGATCACCCAAATATCCTGTTGAATCTTCTCGTGTAAACCCTTCTGCTTTTTCTAAAATTCGAGCATAGCGAACAAACAATTCATTCTTCCCTTGCACCAACATTTTGTGAAAAGGCACATTAAAGGTCTCTAGATTTTTTGAAATTTTGACATAAGGTAAAATCCGATTGATGGTCGCTAAATCGAAGTAGGGGATGGCTTGCATTTCGTAAATAGAAATGAGTTCACCCACTTGTTTTCTATATTCTAAAAGCGAAGTAATTTGTATAGGAGAAAATAAATACAATTCGCCCAATTCCTCTACAGTTGCTTTATTGATGTTCAATGGTCGCCGTTGGTATTCTGCCAATCGATCAAAGATTTCATTAAAATCAAATTCGGCATCAGAATCTTCTACAATATTTTCTATAAATTCACGGGTGTTTTGATCAATGGTATACTCCGTCTCATCTCCTTTCTTTTTATCTTTTTTTTGTGCATAAAAAGGAAGGGAAGCAAAGACAAAAAGACCAATAAAGATTGCCTTCAAAGTATGAGGGAAATTACTCTTCTTTTTTCGCATTGGCCTTCTTATTTAGATTATAGGAAATACCTACGCCTGGAGTAAAACCAAGGATTTGATGGTAGGCAGAAGTCAAGTCAATATTAAGGCCTTTGACGTGAAGTCCAATGCCAAAACTGCTTTGTATAGGCTGTGTACTTACTCCAGCTCGTAAGGATAAAATTTCCACTACTTTATATTCCAATCCTCCTTTAAAGGAAGCGGGATAATCGAGATCTTTTTCTACTTGAAGAGCAATTAAAAACTTATCAGAAACATCCCATGCACCGCCTACATTTAAGACGGTAGGAATTAAATCTTCTTCTCCAATTTTTATTCGTGCAGGACTAAATATATGTGCGCCAATACGAAAGGATTTAAGTAAAACGGCTTGTACGCCAAGTTCAAAAGTAAAAGAACTTGCACTGCCATATTCCGCTAATCGAGTAGCCAAATAATCAAATTGTGCGCCTATAGAAACCTTATCAAATAATTTTCTTGCATAAGCAATCCCAATCTTTTGTTCATTGTATTGCTCATAACCAAAGTAGTTCATGTTGATTCCAAATGTTCCCGACTTGGTAGGATAGGCGACTACCGCACCAAAACTGTTGAGGCCAGGTACTAAAAATCGAGCTTCGCCAAATAGCCCAATGCCTAAACCATCTAACCAAGCTAAACCCGCTTGGTTGCTAAATCCACTATTAATATCCTTAAAAGTTACTGAAGCATCACCCATGGCTAAGCCCCGTGCTCCTACACTGGAAGGCGTACCATTTTGGCCGAAAATGGAAGAAGAAACCATTAAAAATGATAAGAAAAGAAAAGGTATATAATTCCGCATGTCCTAATATTTTATTTCTTAACCGAAATTTAAGGATTCTTATGGAATTTATAGGTAAGAGAAGAGTTAATTCTTTTCATTTTTTTCAAATAGATTGCTAAACTCAATCACCAAAGGTAATCGCCGAGAAAAGGACCGACCTTAGCCTGTTTAGGAAATGTAAAGCTAAAAATTGTAAAGAACAAAATACTGTTTGAGCGCAGCGCGTTTATTTTGTTTAGATTTTTAGCTTTACATTTTCGTTAAAGACAGGTAAAAGTCTTGACTTTTGGTTTTTTTTCAAGAAAAAGAACAAACATAATTTATACTTCTACTTCATTCTCCTTTGTAATCTTCGCATAAAATTTCCCAGCGCCCGTCATAGTCCGATCCATGGTGTCTAGATTTACACGCACCAATCCAAAACGATAAGTCGGACCCAATGCCCATTCGAAATTATCCATAGTGGTCCAATGAATATAACCTTTTAAAGGAACTCCTTCTTTTATTACTTCATGACAAACTTTCAAATAGTCTTTTATACTTTGTTGGCGAAAAGCGTCATCTTCTGTACAAACCCCATTTTCAGTAATGATAATTGGCTTACCATATTTTTTATAAAAACGACGCATAATTTCCCCAAATCCTTTAGGGTAATATCCCCACATTTTATCATTAGGAATCCCCATCTTTTTCAACTTTCCAGGATTATCAATCTCTGTAACAGGAAATGGCGTAAATGGTACATAAGCATAATAGCTCAATCCCCAAAAGTCCAATTTTTGAAAATGTTTCGCCACAAAATCAATAAACCACCAGTCTACAAATTTTGCCACCGCTTTGCCAAAAATATTAGTACCAAAGAAGTAACAGGTATTTTTTGAAATCCCTACTTCTTTATCAGGATAAGCCTTTTTGATCATATCATACACAATATCATGCGCCTTCCCCATGTGTTTTACACAACGACTTCCCTTAAAAATATTCTTTTTATGCGGAGGAAATTCACCTAAGATATAACCACTCATACAATAAACCCCAGGTTCGTTAAATGTATTCCAGATATAGGCATAATCTCCAAAATGTTCAATACACTTTTTTGCATAGTCAACAAACGCAGGAATGTTATCCTCATTCAACCAACTATTCTTGTTCTCAAACCACATCGGATTCGTAAAGTGATGAATCACAAACATGATTTTCATCCCTTCTGCATTTAACTTTCTAAACCATTCTTGATATTCTTCAACTACGGTTTCATCAAATGGTGCAAAAGCCTCGGGCTGCAATCGAGCCCAATCCACCCCACAACGATAAACACTACCAAACTGACTAATATATCCAAGATCTTCATCTCTTCTTTTCTCATGGTCTACCGTCCGACCAAAAGTAAATCCATCTTTCGATTTCAATCCCTTCCAATTATGATCCGAAGCCGTTTCAATTTGCGCTGCCGCCGTAGAAGTCCCCCATAAAAAACCCTCTGGAAATGTAAGTTTCATAGTTCAAATTTTGCTTTGCCCCAAAATAAGAAATTCTATAGAATTACGAAGGGGAAAAGAAAATTAAGTAAGTCATTTAGATTACTGCAATTACTCCTTTCTTTTTTGGATCTTAAAAATCCAGCCTTATCTAAAACCACCAAACCTCAAATAAAAAACAGCCAAACCCAAGCCTTAACGACTTCATTTGACTGTCTTATTAAACCCAGTAATATGAATCTTTAAAATATCGTCAGTTTAAAAACTTCTTGATGGCCAGCTAGGCTGATATGCACAAACAACAAACCTTTTGGTAAATGCATACTAGGAATAAGGAGTTGATTGGCATCAATGGTCATTTGTTGATTAGATAAAAGCTGACCTTGGTTGTTATAGATAGCAATTTGTATTTCTTTGTTTAAATCAAAAGGATCCACAGCTAAATGGATGGATTGTCCTTGACTTTGAACATTAGGCATTAATTGATAAATGCCTTTACTATTAAATCGAATTTCAATGACTTTTGAATAAGATAATCTTCCATCAAAATCTACTTGTTTTAAGCGATAATAATTATAACCATTGACAGGAAATTGATGACTGAAATCGTAGTAAATACGTTGATCTGAAAATCCAGCTCCGTCAACTTTATAGATCGGTTCATATCTAAACCCATCGGCACTATGCTCTAATTCGAAGAAGGCATTATTGGTTTCTGTTTCTGTAATCCAAGTAAGATCAACTACCCGATTATTTTTTTCTGCTTCGAAAGAAATTAATGAAATAGGAAGGTTTATACTTAAACCTGTACGGGCAATACATCCATCTTCATTGGTGATTTCCACTTCATAATTTCCATTGCTTGTTACAGTAATACTTTGATTGATTTCTCCAGAGAGTAAAGCACCATCTAGATACCATTGATAAGCAGTGGCGACAGAAGAAGTTAAAATACCACCTGAATTCATAATGGTCGGAAGCATGGCCGTAGGTAATGTTGGAGGAGTACCCGATTCTGCAGTAGCGGAAAGCTCTCCGTTATTATTGGTCATATAGTCTTGGAATTCAATCCATCCACTACATTTGTCTTTTAAGAAAAAATCCAACCAAGGAGTGGCTAATTTAAACATGCGCGTATGTTGCTCTGATTCAGAAATCGTCACACTACATCCGAGCTCACCTAAACCACAATTGGAACCTCCTTGTCCAAATTGACAATGGCTTGCACCAGCAATTTCTGCAAATGCTTTATAATCTGAATCTAAAGCAGGATAAATTTGATCAGGTCCACCAGCAGACATTCCTGAAGTGGCTACACAATCCAATTCTCCGCCTATAGTAAGGCTAGGTAAATTATCATTGGTGTCAATAATGCTACTAACAATGGCAGCGGGATCTGTTTCTACAGCACCAAAGGTAACAGAAGTCGTAAATTCTGCATTCGCATTTTTAGTAGCTAACATACTCGCACCTCCACCCATAGAATGACCCATTACTGCGGAGCGGTTGGTTAAATGGCCTACAAAAAAAGCAGGTGTATTGTTTTGCATTTCATCTAAAATAAACACGAAATCCAAAGCAAAATCATTATGACTTACACCTAAAACGCCTGTTTCAGTATCTGGCATCATCACAATATAACCTTCAGGAACTAAATTATTTTTGATATTGGCGAAATTGCCTGAATTCATAGAAAACCCATGACCAAAAACAAGTACAGGAAAACTACTAGGATCAATGGCGGTGTTTGTTCCTGCTGTTGCCGCAGGATAATAAATCTTTGTTTCTATATTACGACTTCCTCCAAAAATACCTCCTGAGCGAGAAGCATCGGAAAAGGTAATCGTAGTTTCTCCAATGGCATATTGCGCTTGGGCATTATTTTGAAAGAAAAAAAAGAAGGCACTTAAAATGAAGATTAAACGAATCATAATATGGGTGGTTTTGATTAGGAATAACTTAAGCCAAAGATAGCCTAAAAAGCCTGTATACTATGACTTATTATCATCTCTTTCTGTCATGGTGTTTATCTAAAGTTCAGTTTTTTTATTCTCTTTAAAAATGTACATTTGTCATGATTTTGTTGGTATTTGTGGAAGAATGAAGCCCTAATTTATTCTCATGACATTTGCTTGACTCATTTTTTTCCTCAAAGGAAAGCAAACATCAGATTTACCATTGACTATAATTCATTTATTAAAAAATAAAAATCATGAAATATTATTTATTATTGTTTGTCGTTGCTCTATTATCTAGTGCCTGTGCAGGAACCAAAGTGGCGAAAACAGAGACTTCAATTAAGGAAGAAGTAGTGGAAGTGGAGGAAGTAGCCACCTCACAACCTTCTTCTGCCTATATCGAAGAACCAGATATAGCAGCGGCAAATAAATCAGGACAAGAATTAGGACATGCTATTGTTAAAAGTCTGCGAACTCAGAAATTTGCCACTCTAGAACCTGTGTTGGTTCAAAAGGAAGAACTAAAAATGTTGGATAAAGAATTTGGAAAAAATTCATCAGATGAACAAATCGATGAAATTATAAAAGACGATCGTCTCCAGTTTAAAACCGACTTTCAAGAAATTATTGATGGGGTGAAGAAAAGAGATATTGACATTGGAAAAATAAAATTACTTTCTACTAAAGCCGAACCAATAAAAGGCCCTATTTATAAGTTAGATATGCAACTTCAAGTAGGAGAAAAAAGTTATCCAATGGTAGTAGAATGTATTTATTTAAATAATCGGCTAATCCCTGGTAGCGGCTTGAGTTTAAAATTATCTGATTTTTAACTATTGATGATATTAATATTTCATCAAAAACACCTAATGGAAGTAATTTCATTAGGTGTTTTTTACTTCAGTTTTTCACCAAAAAGGAAAAATACCATAATTATATGAAATGAAAATTAGATCTATTTTCAGGTGTTATGGAGCGACGAAGTTAATTTGGTTCGATTTTTGACAAAAAAAAGCGAGTTCTGGTGCGAAATGATGTAACTCTATAGTTTTTTCTTCGTATATATTATATCATAATTCTTCATTAAAAAATATTAATTCTATCGATTCAACTTGACAATTAAACCATCGTTTCATTTTTATGTTTCGAAGACAGATATAATATTAAATTAGTGATGAAAAATAGAAAAGGCTATTTCTTATGTTTCTTGGTTATGTGTATTTGTTTAAATATCAATGCACAATTAGAAGAACATACTTGGTATTTTGGAGGTAACGGAGCAAGTACCAATACGGTTGGACTTCGTTTTGATCAAGCAACTACCATTCCTGCCCCTTTAAATAATGAGCGTTTCCCGCTCGAACTTCAAGAAAATAATGTGATGGTCACCAATCCTTCCACTGGAGCTGTCGTGATGTATTCCGATGGACAAAATGTGGTCGATGCTTCTCATAATTTAATGCCTAATGGTACTGGATTAAGTGGAAGTGCTTCCTCCATGTATGGTACAGTCATCGTATTTGATCCATCTGATTGTGATCGATATTATTTGGTGTATGTAGAAGCTGAAGAAGATGCACCTGATCGAAAAATTTATTATTCAGCAGTAGATATGACCTTAACGGGAAATGGAACGGTAACTGCTCCTTTGGGTGATGTAGATCCTGCGGTTAAAAATATTGAAATCACTCCTGCTGGAATGAATATGGGAGAAGGCCTTTTAGCGATCTCAAAACCAAATGGTTCGAAAGAGTCATGGGTTTTAGCTACGAGTAGAAATACGAAAGAATTATTCATATTTGAGGTTACAGGTACAGGAGTCTCTTTATCCAATACCTATGATTTAAATACCTTTATGCCTGGTCTTCCTCTAGGAGAAATGTTTGGTTTCAAAGCTGCTTTTGAACCTACTACAGGCAACGAAGGAATTTTAGTACTTGGCCCCGGAAGAGGTTCTGGATTTCCAATTGGCTACATTACCTTTGATCGAGCGAATGGAACAATTGATGTTTCCTCCTATGTCAATATCGCTACCAATACCCAATGGACTTATGGTATCGAATTTTCACCCGATGGGTCTAAAATTTATTATACCGATTACTTTTCGAAAGAGCTTCAACAATACGATTTAAATACAGGCATATTAACAGAAATAGGAAGTTCTCCGCATAGTGGTCGGAGTGGGGGATTATTATTAGGACCCGATGGGAAAATCTATTGGGCCAATCGTTTTGAAGTTTCTTCTGGAAGTTTGCCTGTAGAATTTTTATCTACTATTGATGATCCTAATGCAGCTGGAACAGCTTGTAATTTAAATATTGATTCTTACAATATAGCCATGACTGGATTCCCTCGAACCGTTGGTGTTTTACCAACCTTTGGTACATTCCCAACACCTCCTTCTGCTAGCCAAGATGTAGCTGCATCTTGTACGATTGGAGGAACGGCAACTGTGGACCCCGGTGAAAGCGCTCCGCCCGTTTTATATGAGTGGGACAATGGACAAACCACCGCTACTGCGAATGCATTAACACCTGGGTTACATTTCGTAACCGTCACAGATGGAGGAGGTTGTACACGAGTGGCTTCCGTAATGATTGATGGAGGAAGTGGACTCGATTTTAGTACAGCGAATATGTCAAGAACCAATCCAACTAATTGTAATCCTGGAAATGATGGTAGCATTTTAATTTCTGCACCTGTGCTAGACCCTAATGCAAATTATGAGGTTACTTACTTTTTAGATGGCGTACAAAGCGCTTTAATTAATGTGACTACAGATGCGAATGGCGATATTACTATTACTGGATTAAGTCCCGGAACGTATACTGATTTTGAAATTGCATTGCCTGGTGGTTTATGCCCTGGTAATATTTTTCCAAATCTTGTATTGATGGCTCCTGGAGCGCCAACTGCACCCACAGTAGGAATAAATGGAAGCGCTTGCCTTGGAGAAAATTTAAGCTTAACGGCTACGAATGTAGCAGGAGCAACCTATATTTGGACTGGACCTAATTCGTTCAGTTCCAATGACCAAAATCCTTTAGTGTCAATGAATGCTTCATTGGTGCAAGAAGGCGTTTATACGTTGATTGTAGATGTTGGGGGATGTCAATCTACTCCAACGACAGTGACTGTTACTTTTATCCAAGCTACTGTAGATCTTGGGCCTGACCAAAATTATTGTGGTTCTGCCGCCTTAACACTAGATGCAGGTAGCGGTTTTGTAGATTATGATTGGTCTACTGGAAGTAATAATCAAACCATTGATGTTACGGTTACTGGAACTTATGGAGTCACCGCCACAGATGCCAACGGTTGTATTAGAATGGATGAAGTTATCATCAATGTTTTTCCATTTGCAGCACCTGATTTAGGAGGAGATTTAATATTTTGTCCGGGTGACCCTGTATCTGCAGTATTAGATCCTGGAGGTAGTTTTTCAAGTTATACTTGGTCCGATGGAAGTAGTTCTCCTACATTAAATGCGAATTCACCTGGTTTGTATTGGGTGGAAGTAACCGATGTAAATAGTTGTGTAGGAAGAGATAGTGTTGAGCTTCTTCAATCAACTTCGGTATTAGATTTAGGAAGTGATATGGATTTATGTGGTGTTAGTTTACAAACTTTAGATGCAGGTACTGGATTTGATACTTATAATTGGTCAACAGGAGCAATAAGTTCTACTATAGATGTCACTTCCTCTGGAACTTATGAAGTAACCGTAACCGATAATTTAGGCTGTAGTTTAACTGACGAAGTCACGATTAATTTGTTTTCCATTCCCATCATAGATTTAGGATCGGATTTAATATTTTGTCCAGATGAAAATGTAACAGGAACCTTGTCTTTAGGAGCTACATTTCCGACTTATTTATGGTCAGATGGTAGTATAAATCCTACTTTAGATTTTACGAATACGGGCTTATATTGGGTAGAGATTACCGATGTGAATGGTTGCGCTACTAGAGATTCTGTAGAAGTAATCCAGTCAAGTTCGGTGATAGATTTGGGCCCAGATGAAAGTTTGTGTGGAGTGAATTCATTTACCATAAATGCAGGCGCTTTTGATTCTTATATTTGGTCAGATGGTAGTACTAATCCTAGTTTGACTGTAAGCAATTCAGGAACATACACGGTAACTGTAACGGATGGCTTTAATTGTGAATTAACCGATGAAATAGAAGTAAATTTATTTCCTGCGGCTAGTGTGGACTTAGGTCCCGACCAAGACTTTTGTTTAGGTTTAATACCAGATATTACCTTTGATGGAGGGGCGGGTTTTGCGCAATATACTTGGTCAGATGGGAGTATGGGACAAACATTGACTACGAATCAGGTAGGGACTTATTGGGTGGAAGTAATGAGTGCAGATGGGTGTATAGGTTCGGATACGGTGCTTATCGGAACGTTTCCTGTAATTGGTTTAGATTTAGGTGAAGATCTTACGATTTGTGCCAATGATACCATTGCTTTGGAAGCTGATCCGGGCTATGATTCTTATATTTGGTCGAATGGAGAATCAGGGCAAGAAATCATGGTTAGTGGAGCAGGAGAGTATTCGGTTTTAGCAACGGATGTGAATGGATGTTCTGCAGTAGATACGATAAATGTGATCACCGTTTCTGCTCCAAGAATAGAAGCAGGGGAAGATCATCAAATCATTTTAGGAGAACAAGTAGAGTTAGAGGCTATTGTTTTAAATTCTTTAGACACCATGTCTTATTTGTGGAGTCCTGTCGAAGGCTTAAGTTGCATTGATTGTGCAGATCCTATTGCGGCACCATTTGTAACAACGACTTATTCTGTAACAGTAACCAATAATGTAGGTTGTTTTGATATCGATGAATTGACCATTGAAGTAGATGATCAAAGGCATGTATATATTCCCAATGCATTTAGTCCTAATGATGATGGTATAAATGATAAATTTGAAATTTATGGAAATGTGGCAGTTAGTCAAGTCAATATGTTTCGGGTTTATAATCGCTGGGGCGGTCTAGTATATGAAGTGAATAATTTACCCATCAATGATAGTGGTTTTGGTTGGGATGGAATGTACAAAGGCAAAATCCTTCCTCCAGGCGTTTTTATTTATATCGCCGAAATTCAATATGTTGACGGACAAGTGCAATCCTATAAGGGAGATGTGACCATTGTTAGGTAGTTTGAAGAGATAAGTGAGTACTCGAACAAAATAAATGATATTTCCATTCATTAAGTATTGATTTATTTTGTTCTAGGACTTAATAAGGTTTTGTTATTTTCTCTTTATATTTGAAAAAATATAGATTCCACTCTATTTACTATCTACAAAACGACCTCATTATGCGAATAAGCTATCTTGCTACTTGGATTTTAATCAGCTTTCTTCTAGGATCTTGCCAAACAGAAGATCCTGCCATTACAGCTTCTAAGAAAATAACCAATGATTTTTTTAATGAAATCATGTCTCTAAAAGACGCTCAAAATTGGGAAAAAATTGCTAAAATCTATCCAGGCATTCAAAAAATATTCTCTCCTCAACCTATAGATAGTTTTGTCGTTTTTGAACCCAACTCGGTGGAAGAAACCATGATTGTAAAAGCAAATATCTTTTATAAAGGATCGAATGTAGCCAACGAAGGAGAACCTGTTAGTTTAATGTTAAGCAAAGATGAGTCGGGCAATTATTCGATTAAGGACAGCAAAAATTTGTTTAAACGTAAAAATTTGTTGTACCATCAATTTGCCCAAAAAGCAAAATGCTTTGTCGATGATAAAGCATTTACCGATCTAGAAATCATGGACATTAGCCGAAAAGTCCAAGTCTTTTTTAGAGATAAAGCCAATAAGTTGGAAGAAAACTTAAGACCTCAATTGAATCTTTCTAATTGGAAATGGGATAAAAATAAACGAAAGGGGAGTGGGAAATTAGCTAATAACACCAATTTCGATTTACCAGAAGTAAAGTATATTCTTGAATTTTTAGATGCAAAAGGTAATTCGAAAGGATCGGATTATGGTTATATTTCTAGAGAAGCGCTTGCCAAAGGAGATCATGTCAATTTTTCAATCGATTCTAAAAATACAGTGACTTACGATGACGTGATTCTAAAATTCTCTTTTCTCTCAAAAAAGTTTGAATCTTTAGTGCTTGATCAAGTAGTAAAAGATGGCGATTGTGAAACTTTTTTAAAGCAATAAAATCAAATGGGTATTGTTTTTGTTTATTGAATGAAGAATCATTACTACAAATCATGACAATTTACTTCCTCTTATATATCATGTCTTCTTTTATTCCTTCAGAAGCCAATGCACCTTTTGGTTGTGCTGATCTCACTATTGTACAAATAGAAGAACCTGACTGGATACATGAAGAAGAAAGCACTATGGTCAAAGTAACCGTTAAAAACATTGGAAGTGCCGCAAGTCCAGCCACTGTTTTAAAAATAGTGGATTATGATCCAGCGGTTAAAGAGATAAAGAAATTACCATTAGAATATCAGTTTAAAAAACATGCTATTCGGCATGCAAAACAAAACCAAGAGGATAAATATATAGAAGCCTCGGTAAAAGTACCTTCACTAAAAGCCAAGGAAGAAAGAGTATTGAGTATACAAATTGATAATCATTGGGTCTATGATCCAGATTGCGAGTTGTTAGCTTCAATAGATAAAGCAAATGAAGTGCCCGAGTGCAATGAAAAAAATAATGAAAAGTTTTTCATGTCAAGCCAATAGATTAAATCCCTTTTAGCAAAAATTATGAAGCAATCCCTTTATATATTCTTTGCAAGCCTAATATGCTTGAGCTCGTTTTCTTGTACGCCAAGAATGGAATTATCTCCGAAAGGATTTCCTAAATGGATGAAAGGAGAATGGAAAGGCATTGGACTTCAACTCAACTTTAGACAAACATGGACGATCGAATTAGAGGTGTCTCAGAAACGAGTAGAGGTGTTTTATCCTACACTTGATTGTGTAGGGGAATGGATTCTGATCGAATCAAATGATGTAAAAGCTGTCTTTGTAGAAAAAATAGTTAAAGGCCAAAATGTTTGTGCCCGAAACGGTAAAATCATTATTACCTTAGTAGATGAAAATCATTTGTCTTACAGTTATTATTCTTCTGATAAGAAAATATTACAAGCGCATTCTACATTGATAAATAAAGAAATAATTAATGCCATTCGTACCTAAAAATTGCGGCGCACCTTCCTAGAAAGGCACGCCGCTGAACAATTAAAACTTTCTAATCTTTAATCCTTATCTTTTTTGTTACAAACTTATCCTCTATCCAGAGTCTAATAAAATAGATTCCTGTATTTAAATAGTCTAAATCGATGACATGTCGGCTATCAAACACCCTTTTTCTATCTACAAACTGTCCAATCGAATTGTATATCTCTATTTTGTCAATTGGCGTTGGAGAATCAATATACAATTGATCTTTTGTAGGATTTGGATAAAGAGAAATTTCATCGCCATAATCTATTTGGTGAGTAGAAGTAGATATATCAATCAACACGGTATCTGGCATCGCAGTAATTAATAAATCATGCATGGATTCACCTAAACCATAGACATTCCTAAAGGTAAATGGCAATGGAATATTCGTTGGACTTCGGAAACCACTAATATTATCAATGACAACTACCGAAAATTCGGCGATGGGCCCAAATCCTGAGACTGGATCAACCGCAAAACGCGCACCTGCGAAATCTATTTGATCGGATGCTAAAGGGGTGTATTTCGCTCTCGTTCCTAAATCTACATTGGGTGTACCTAACCAACCGCCAAAGAAATTGGGGTACACATCAAACTTATCTATTAGCGCAGTGTCTAATTCAATAGTAAAGCCAATAGCCCAAATGTCTTCAATCACATTGGTGGCACTTCCAAGATGTATGGTGGCTATTACTGTATCTCCCGGCTGCGGATTTTCATTGTTATAGGTTAAAAACAAATCTTCTCCTAACAGGGTATTTCCCCATTCGCCATTAAAGGTATCGTTTCGGAAATTATAATTATTTTCTGGCCAATACACATCATCACCCTCAATATCTCCATCTCCATCAAAGTCGGCATGTTTAAAATTGATGTCCGTGTTTGGGAAAAAAGTACTCCAATCATCACAGGATTGCGCTTCCCAGTCTGTAGAGGCATTTGGGCGAATAGGCCCGATTGTAAGAGTGTTTTGTGCATACACAGCGAATATAAAATCGATATGGTTAACAATCCCATTTCGATTGGCATCGCCTGGCCAAACACAGTCAGTTACACATTGAGATCGTAGAGGGAATATATAAAATAGAAAGATGCCCATTAGCATCATCTTTTTAGGATTAATAATTTTCATGAGGTAAATTTTAATTGTTCAATCCAAAGTTAAGTATCTCACAAGAAATAAAATTATACATTATTTACCTTTTGTGGAAATTTTTTATTCTGTATTTGGTGAATATGTACCTATTAATCAGTAATTTAGTGTCATGTTTTTAGATTATTGTGGAACAAATTTATGAAAGATGAAAAAAATTCTTCTTATCGAATCACTTAAGGCATTGGATAGTAAACATTTAAAAGAATTTCAAGATTTTGTGGCTTCTCCTTTTTTTAATAAACATAAAGAAACCATAAAACTGACCAATTTTTTGGTAAAATACCATCCTACGTTTAATCTAAGTAAAGAAACTATTCGGAAGCTATTTTATAAAAATACAAAAATTAGTGATCAACAATTACGCGATGCGCTTTCTAGTGTTATGAAATTACTTAATGCTTTTTTTACTCAAAAAGGGATGGAACAAAGCCTTGGTTTTGATAAACTATTCAATTTACAATTTTGTAAAAATGAACGCATTGAACTAAATTATAAGCGGAATGTAGTCCGTTTTATAAAAGAATGGAATAGTAAAAACGAACTGGGATTTAATGCGCAATTGGTTGATTTTTTATTGTCAGAACAACAAGATCAATTTTATGCAGAAGTGCGAAGTTTATCCAATAAAGATTTTTTAAAGAAAACCGCAAAGAAATTCGATCACCTCTTTATTGCCCAAAAAATAAGAACAGCTTGTCAACTTAAAAATTGGCAGAATGTGGTTGAAGATGAAGTAGAAATTCACTTGCTTGAAGCAGTGCTCAATTATGTAGAAACAAACCAATCCACACTACGTGAAGTTCCAGAAGTTTGGATTTATTATACGATTTATAATACGCTCCACTTTCCTGGAAATCGAATGCACTTCGATGAGTTATTGCAACTGCTCAAAATTCATAGTCCACAATTTCAAATCTCTGAAGCGCAAGATTTATATCGATATGCTCAAAATTATTGTATCAAAAAAATAAACTTTGGTGAAGCGGAATTCTTAAACGACCTCTTCTTAATTTATAAAGATCAATTACAATTGGGTTTGCTCCTAGAAAAAAATAAACTCTCGCAATGGCATTATAAAAATATAGTCACCGTAGCTTGCCGATTGAAAGCACATGATTGGGCAAATGAGTTTATCCATCAATATCAAAATAAACTGCCCCAAGAAGAACAAAAGGCGGCTTATGATTTTAATTTGGCTGCCTTGCACTATAGCATGGGAGCCTACGAAAAAGTATTTGAAGGCATTCGAAGCTTACAATTCAAAGATGTATACTATCAACTCGATGCACGAGCTTTATTACTCAAAGTCTATTTCGAAACTAAGGAATTCGAAGCTTTATATTATTTGCTCAATGCGTTTTCGGTTTTTCTACAAAGAAATAAAACCTTATCTGGGTACCAACGCGTTGCTAATAAAAATCTAATTCGTTTGGCTAAAAAAATGTCTAAAATTCAAGAAGAATTCCAAGTCAATACAAAAGAGGCGAATCATACAAAACTCAAAAACTTAATACAAAAAATTAATGCTACCAACCCACTGACTAATGCCAATTGGTTAAGGGAGCAATGTGATATGATGATCCATAATATTTAAAGTTGTATTGATATAATTAAATGATAATTAGTGTTAAATAAATTTTTTTAAATATTAATTGAATCCACAAAATTAAGATATTGTAATTTTATTAACTTCCTTTTCAGACTTTCTTTGTGATTGTAAAATAAATCAATCACCTCAAAGAAAGTCATTATGAATGCTTTATTAAATGTATTTAAACGAAAAACTTATTGTCTCTTAGGAATACTAAATTTCTTAGTTGTTCTACATGTTCAATCCCAAAACGAGGACTGCAATGCGCCTGTAGGAATGAACCTTGGAGAACTACATGATGTACTCGTCGATGTATTCAAAACAGCTCGACCTTTCTGGGAAGGAAACATCAATACCTTTGAATGGGATACTGGAAATCCAATTCCTAAAGATAGTAATGGTTATCCTACTGCGATCAACTCTTCTTCTGGAGCAGTAGCTCGTACTTTGGTCTTAGAAGGAACAAGGGGGGCTTATTCCGAAGGAACCTATACCTTGCTTTATGATGGACGAGGAAAAATGTTTATCGATGAAGGATACGATCCCATTAATGTCGTTTATGATACCGCATTTTCAACGCATAATGGCATCAATAACCGAATAACCTTTCAAGTTAACCCATCTGATTTAGGTTGTATTATCGAAATCGAAGAAACCATGCCGAGTAATCATATTCGGAATATTCGATTGATTCGACCCAATGATCCAGGTACCGATTATCTTAATTCCTATGATACCGATTATTTCCGATCTACCCTTTATGATCGCTTAGAAGGATTTTCGGTGCTCCGTTTTATGGATTGGCAAGGAACCAACTTTTCTCCTATACAAACTTGGAATGATCGAACCTTACTCAGCCATCAAAAATGGAATGGAAATTTTGGTGAAGGAACTGGAATGCCTATCGAAGCTCTAGTGCAACTGGTCAACCGTACGGGAATTTCTCCTTGGTTTTGCATGCCGCATCGAGCCGATGACCAATTCATCAATCAATTTGCTAGTTATGTTAATGATCATATCAATGCCAATATTCCAATTTATGTGGAATACTCTAATGAAACATGGAATGATACCTTCTCCGATGATGCTTGGTTAGAAGGCCAGTCTGGACAAAGTAGTTATGCCACTGCAATGGGTAATGCCAATGGTTGGACAGGCTATTTCGAATCCTTTGGCCGATGGACAGCCCAACGGTCAGTAGAAATATTTGATATTTGGGATTCGGTTTTCGGAACAAATCAAGATCAAATTATCAAAGTACTTGGTATTCAAGTCGGACCCGATTTGGGCACGCCATTTACGCTTGATCATGTGGTAAATGGTTCGCCTGCTTGGCAACAAGCCGATTACCTTGCGATGGCTCCATACTTTGGTGGCGAATTTTCAGAATGGGATTATCCCGATATAAATACTTGGTCAGTAGATCGGTTAATAGATAGCGTCGAAGCACATATTTTTGCCTATGATCATGGACCTTATTGGGCAGAACGAACAGTAGATTTAATCCAAGGAGCACCTTATAATGGGGCTATTGAAGCTATCGCCTATGAAGGAGGACACCATCTCTACAGCCTACAAGGTCCTCCTGTTTCGGAGGGTGGAGTAGTGGCACAATTGTTTACAGATGCCGCAAGACATCCGAGAATGGGCGATATTTATCAAGATTATCTCGATTGGTGGACCAGCCTCAACCAAGGACCAATGGTACTCTTTAATCTAAATTCTACACCTACTTGGGGCAATTTCGGATTGATGGATGCGATAGATCAACCCATGTCTGAAGTGCCTTCCTTTGCAGCAACTAAAAGTTGGATCGATGAATGGTGTTTGGTGAATCCAATTAATGAAGTAAGTAATCACTTGTCTGATATTAAAGTGTTTCCAAATCCTGTTAGTGAGTACTTACACATAGGAAGCGATTTTGAAATTTCGGCCTTAGAAATTACCAATCTTTTAGGACAGGTAGTTGCTTCTTATTCCAATATCAACCCATCTGGAATTAATGTATCCGCATGGCCAAATGGCACCTATTTTATTCGATTAAAAAATAGAAATACAAAGGATTGGATGGTTCAAAAAATAATCAAACTATAAACAGAAAATAAATTTAACACTTCCTGTAACCCCAGGTTTAATCTATTAAAAATTAAAATTATGAAAAATCAAACTGCTTTTTTCTTTCTTAAAATGTTATCTTTTTCTATTGTTGTTTCATTCTTTACTGCCTGTGAAGAGGGGGGAGATGGACCAGATACCGCTCCTCCAAGAGCATGTGAAACTATTTCCGAAGATATTGAAGTCACCACTACTTTAGTTGATCTCAATGAAGATCCAGCTTATCCAGATTATTGTATAACTAGTAAAATTCATATCACCGATGGTGCAGGTCTTATTATTGAACCGGGGGTAGTTATTGAATTTGCCGAAGGCGCAGGCATTGATCTTGGTCTTTTGGGAATTTCTAAAGGATACCTTATTGCGGAAGGTACGGCTGATCGACCAATTATTTTTACGGGAGAAGCTAAAATTCCGGGCTTTTGGAGAGGTATCCTTGTACCCTTCAATTCTTCTGATGTACGTAGTAAACTAGATCATTGTATTATTGAATACGCAGGGAGTGGTAATTTGGGTAACGGGGCAAGTTTTAGAGCAGGTCTTGGTGTCGCAAAATCTACAAATGGTACTAGGGGGCTTATTTCATTAACCAATTCCATTATTCGACACACAGACGGAAAAGGATATGCCTGTCATGATTGCAGCGGATTAAATGAATTTGGGAATAACCATTTTGAATCCAATAGCCAAGAAGCCATTTACCTCAATGCTTATGGATTTTCTAAAATGGATAACAACACTACTTTTCTGAATAATGGAACGGATGGGGTCTCTCAAACTACCAGTGTTTTTTCAGATAGGATTGATGACGATCAAGTACATACCATTCAACCATTAAGCGGAAATAATGTGTACCACGTAAATAAAGGTATTCGATTAGAATCTGGAGGACTAAAAATTTTGGCAGGGGCAAAGTTTGTAATGGCTGATGCACAAAAAGTTTGGATAGAAGCAGGTACATTTTTAGAAGCTATCGGAACATCGAGTAACCCAATAATTTTTAGAGGTAGACTAGCAGGAACTCCAAGTTGGAATGCCATCTACTTTAAATCTTTCAATACCAATAATCAGTTGTCTTATTGTGATATTTCAGAAGCAGGAGTCGGTATTATTCGCAATAATACTTGTCATGGAACAGCTAGCATAGGTCTAGATTATTGGTTTGGAACAGGAGCAAATGCCAATATAAATAATTGCAATATTACAGACGGTGGAGGTTGTGGTATCTTTACAGATGAAGATAATGCTGGCAATATTACACAAAGTGGAAATACCTTTTTACGCTTGGCAGGAACAGATATTTGCAATTAAATGCTATTTGCTCAAAAGCAACAATTTATTAAATTATAACGTTTTAAAGGTAAGTTGATTCGCTCAACTTACCTTTTTTTATCCTTAACATTAAAGTGATCTTTGGAATTGCATTATTGGGGCGGCTACTTTTTTTGATGCTCAAAAAAAGCACCGTGCTATCCGTTCTTATGTGCTCATTGCATTCCGCGCATACCACTTCTATCACTGCCGCAGTTTTAAGTTTTTGGTTCATTCTGAAACACTTTTATTCTTGACCTCGTATAAATAATCGAAAAATTGCAAACCAAATAATCAGTCTATAGAAAGTAAACTATACTTAATTTATTCCTTAATCCATTCCCCAAACAATGGATGTCTTTTAGATCAAATGATCTAATTGTAATTGGAAAATAAACGTAAAATAGAGTTTATGAAAAAATGGTTGATCTTGGTAATCATTACCTTAGGTATAAGTTTAACTTTTAGTACCTGTAAAAGAAATAGTGAATTTAAATTGATCTTTTTAGATGGTCTTTGGCTCGATCAAACTTGGAATTATAGTATTGATACTTCCTTAACCGCTCCATTACATTGGGTGTTTTCTGCAAAGCAAAAAAATGCTCGAATTATAGAAGTTCCTGAAAATGATTTTGGTTTTATTGAAAATGAAATCGTAATTCAAGGGCTACGAAAAGAAGGAAATACTTCTTATTCAGGTTTTGGAACCATCAAAGGAGTAGAATCTTCTTTCTATCAAAATGTAAATGTAGAAATAATAGAAATAGACGAAAATCATATCCGTTTGGAATACGATTGCGAACTATGTACAGAAAATATATTTGTTTTGGAACGGATTTAAATTTTCTTTTTCTTCAAAGTAGCTAGTCCTTCTGTTGCTATTAAGGCGCCTGTCGCGCCAATGCCCATTTCGGCGGCATTGCCTTCATCTGTATCAATATGCATTTCCAATTTATATTTTGGAGAAACGCGGATAAGTACATTGCCAAATACCAAACTCCGCATACCATTTTGTACCGCTACTTCCACAATATCTCGATCTTCTACACCAAAGATTTGAGCATCTTCCGGAGTCATATGAATATGCCGCCAAGCACAAATGACTCCATCTTTTAGATCAACAGCACCTTTAGGTCCAATGACTTTGACTCCAGGTGTATTTTCAATTTTCCCTGACTCTCTAATGGGGGCATCTAATCCTAAAAAGAACTCATCTGTCCTAGAAATTTCAATTTGATTTTTAGATCGACATGGGCCTAAAATTCGAACGCGCTCAATCGTATTTTTGGGGCCTACAATGGCTACAGTTTCATTAGCGGCAAACTGATTTGGTTGAGATAAAGGTTTCTTTTCTGTTAATTGATAACCTTCTCCAAAAAGTGCTTCCAAAGTCTCTTGAGTAATGTGCATATGTCGCGCCGAAACCGCAATAGGAATAGGAGGAACCGTATTGACTTCGTTTTCTTTAGCAATTAGTTTAGACGCTTGTTTGGCAATAGAAAATTGCTCGTCTGTACGAACCGCTAATAGTTTAACACGACTATGATTCATCGAAAAATCAACGACCGAATTACTTGCGCTTAACTGAACTGCCGTATTTTTATCTTCATTAATAATGGCACCTAAATAATCTAATCGTTGAGCCGCACGATGTCGAATCACAGGACTATTTTCGCCAATTCCTCCAGTAAAAATAATTGCGTCTACACCGCCCATTATGGCTGCATAAGCTCCAATATATTTTCTTAAACGATGCGTAAAAACTTGAATGGCTAATCGACAATCTTCATTACCTTCTGTAGATTTTTGAATAATGTCTCGCATATCATTACTAATGCCAGAAAGCCCTTTTAATCCTGATTCTCTATTCAATAAATCATCGATCTCTTGAATACTTAAATTTTCTTTTTCTTTCAAAAATAAAAGTAAACCTGGATCTAAATCACCACTACGCGTTCCCATCACTAATCCTTCTAATGGCGTCATGCCCATACTGGTCTCAATCGAACGACCGAATTCCACTGCGGCCAAACTACAACCATTTCCTAAATGACAAGAAATTAATCGCAATGATCGCCAATCGGCTTGTAAGTATTTGGCCGCCGCTTTGGTTACAAACTGATGACTTGTTCCATGAAATCCAAAACGCTTAATACCATGTTTCTCTCTTACCGCTTTGGGTAAAGCATACGTCTTCGCTCGGTTAGGCAGTGTTTGGTGAAAAGCAGTATCAAAAACAGCGACATGAGGTAAGTCCTTAAAACAACTTCGTGCAATCCGAATTCCTAAAAGATTGATTGGATTGTGTAATGGAGCAAGCTCAATAAGCGATTCAATTTTTGATTCTATTTGCTCATCAATCATTACTGCTTGATCAAAATCATCTCCTCCATGAACTACCCGATGACCAATGCCATCAATTGGAGTGTCTCCTAAACGGTTGGTCAATTCTTTTAATGCAAATTCAAGAATCTTTTCCGCATTCGTTTCCTTGCAATGGATAGGGTTTTCTTCAGTAGAAAAACGAATGATTGGTTCAGCAGGAATACGTTCTACACTCATTATGAGTAAACGATCACCACTCGTAGCTTGGATAACTTCAGCCTTAATGGAAGAACTTCCACAGTTTAATACTAATATGTTCATGGACTAAAAAATTTGAAGCGAAATTAGTTGTTTTTTTGAAATAAAAAAAGCCTGCAATATAGCAGGCTTTTGGATGATTAGATTTATACTGAAATGGTATTAAAGATTCTATAGCTGAATCTTCATAAGATAAACTGTTTATCTATAAATTCGTTTATCTTACTGAATAATTAGTTTTCCAGATTCCGTTTGATTGTTAAATGTCAAAGTGTATGTATATAAACCTGCACTATATTGATGTGTGGGAATTATTTCTTGATGGTTAGGATTCACCTCCCATTGTTTTTCCAATATGAGTTTCCCAGTAATATCGTGAATCATCAAATGAACTCCTCCAGTATAATTTGATTTTAATTCAAAACGAACAAAATCAGTGGCAGGATTTGGAAAAACATCTACACCAAAATATCCTTTTTGAGTTAATACTACTACATTAGAATACGAAATACTACCATCTAAATTAACCAATTGGATTCGATAATATGTTTTAGAAAAAGGAGGCTGATCTTCATAGGAATAAGAAAGCTCACCTTCAAAATTACCCGCAGCAGCTATTTTTTGAATAGAAGAAAAATTAAATCCATCTTTACTTGATTGTACTTGGAAATAATCAGTTTCTTGTTCGTTTAAAGTGGTCCAATCTAAATGGTTTATTAATCCATCATTTCTACCTGTGAGTTCCAATGATTCGATATCTAAAAATAAAGGATCAAGAAAAGAAACGGCATTACACATCAATGAATTTCTAGTTGATGTTGAGATCACAGTTTCTAAAGGAAAACCAAAGTTAACCACACCAAAAGTGTTTTTGTATGCAACTGCTGCGCCATCAGCGGTGCCCCCAGAATAATTTAATACGACCGAAGATCCACCATTAGCTCCTAAGCGATCAGGAAATTCTGAGTCATAATAACAATTGGTATTATCGTCAAAAGAACCCGCAACTCCAGCAAAAATTTGACCAGCTACTCCTGTAAAATTATACGTTCCACCATCATCGCCAAGATAGGTCGCTTTCAAATAATTATTATAAAAACCTTGTTGCAATGCAGTAGAAGATCCTCTGCCTAAATGCCAACCAATTTCTGCCCCCGAAACAATAATGTCTCCACCTGCATCAAGATAGTTTTGGACTACCGCAATTTCTGTATTATCAAAGGTTTCGTCGACTGTAGATTCTTCTCCTAAATACCAATTCACTAAAGTGTAGGGTAATAGACTAATATCTCCATCTCGAACCGCTTCATTTTGAGCGCCATCAAAAGCAATTGAAGGATTACAAGAGGCTAATGCATGAGCATGTTCTGTAGCATAATCAAAACTATTCATACGCTCCAAAAAGAGTCTTCTTAGATTTACCAGAGCACCACTTGATGTTTTTCTTATGGCTCCGGCTCGATCTATTCTATCAAATCCGTCAACAATTACATAAGGTACGGCAGTGCCTGTAGTTGGTGTTCTTGCAGGAACTACAGAAGTCGGAAAAGATTCTCCGCCACTATTGACAGAACTCACTCTGAAAAAATAGGTTGTTCCAGGTGAAAGTCCAGTTACGGTATATGAATTTCCTGTGGCTAATACACCATCTGCAAATGCTCTTCCATGCGTACCTACATAAACTTTATAACCTGTAGGAGCATCGCCTTCTATTTCCCAAGAAGGACCACTGCCTGCAGCAGGTGGGGCATCCCAAGTTAAAGTGATTTGTCCGGTTCCAGAATTTTTGGCTACTAAATGGGTAGGCGCTTCAGGTGTTAAAACGGAAGGTGATCCATCTCGATCATTAAAAAACTTAACGATTCCTTGATACATGGCTCTTGCTGCTAAGTCTCTGAAAAATGGAGTAGTTAATGCGAGTGCATCATCTGGGTTGTCATGAAAAGCAACTTCCATTAGCGTACCAGGCATAGTACTTAATTCTCGAACTTCTCCAAAGTTTGCGTATTTAACTCCACGATCATTCCATGTTGCATCCCAACCACCTTTTATATCATTGATCAATTCATTGTGAATAAATCCTTGTAAGTCGTAACTACCTGCCGTTACTGGAAAACTTCCATTTGACCCATCATAAGCATAAGTAACGGTTCCTCTTGCTGTTCCATTAGCAGAGGCATTGGTATGCCAAGCTAAATAGATGGCATTGGCTTGCTCTGTAGCTGTTCCTTTAGCTAATTCATATTCTGCATAATGAGGTCGCATGGTCACATCTCCTCGACAAGTAGGGTAGTATTGATAAGGGGCATACATTCTAGCAGATTCCTCAAATCGCGGTTTGTTTGTTGGTCCTGCACTCGTAGTTGTACAATCCACAATATCTCTTGCGGCTCCAGCAGCTCCATTGATTCCTCCACCAAATCGGACAGCGTCAGCAATGATTACTTGTGAAGCAGTAGGATCAGAAGTTTCATTCGTCAAAGTAACGGAAGCGGGTCCTCCTGGTTCAAAATAAAATTGGCCTAGATATCCCCATGTATTTCCATGTACTTCTTGGTTTTTACTTACCCAAGTACTCCCACCCGCGTGATCTACTCGATATCGAGCATCTACCGTCCGATTCGCATTTGATCTAAAAAGTACGGAAACCCAATACCAACCTTTTTCAGGAATGGTGGCAGACCACGTTGCGGTAGCGTCAGCTGCTCCGTTTACAGTACTTGCATATCGATAGCCATTGGCTTGATCTAATAAGCCATTGGTTGGGTTATAACCCGTAGAGGTAGTCGAAGACCAAGAGCCAGTTTCCGAATAACCTGCTTCAGTATTATCGACAATCACTTCATTTTCATTGACATCACGTTCACGAACCATCCAGACGTTAGCTCCTGCGTTGGTTAAGTATTTAATTAGGTAATAATTAATTCCTTCAATACTTCCAAAATCCTCTACCATGTCATTGGTATTTCCCCTTTGGGTAGAGTAGTTGGTAAGTGACGTATAGTATAACCAACCATGTCCTGGACTTAGCCAAACTGTTTTGCCAGAAAGTGAACCCGAAATTTGTCCTTGCGCTAGATAAGGATTTCTAAATTTAGATTCGTTGATTTTTTTCATTAGTGCCTTATTATCAGAAGCTCGAATGGGTAGCCCTGGATCTACGGCAATTTCTTCGGCTGGATAAGTACGCGGCGGCTCGTTGGAAAAATTATTTATAGGTACATATGTTTGTTGTTCATCTTTAACCAATAATTCAAATTGGGTAAGATTAAATCCTTCAGGGATACTATTGAAAAGGTGAAGTGAGATTTCTTCGAAAACATGTTCATCATATTCTTCGTTTAGATAGTCTAAAGGCATATCTAGAAAAAAGACAACTTTCTGATCTTCAATTTCTACATGATCTAAATGCATAAAGTGGGGTAATTGGTGTGCATGTTCATGGGCATGACTTTCAAAATGTTCAAGCGATTGCTGAATTTTGGAAAAGATAATTTCTTCTTTTTGATAATTGGTCAACGACTGTGCCTGTAAAAAGAATGGCATAAGAAAAATGCCTAAAAGGATTAGGTAAATTTTGTTCATAGAGCTAGGATTAATTTGTGTTTGTTTGTGGTAACTTTATTGAAAATGCTATTTTTTTTATTGGAATGATAGAAAGCATCTAAAATTCTTTTAAAAATTCTTTTCGATTCAAGGTTACTTTGGGGCAATACGACCTACTAATATAGTAAAAAGTCATCGGTTTTTATTGGGACAGAAGTATATTTTGTATTGTAATATGTTTAAATTGTTGATTTTAACATATGTTTCAAAATTTAATTTGTTTGGTATGTTATAAAAAACACGAAAGGAACTAATCCATTTATAATCATCCTATTTGCAGAAGATTATTTTGGCGTTTTTGCCAATTTGAGGCAAAAAAATGCCTTTTTTGATAAAAAAACACCTTTTTTTTAAAAAAACCATAACTTTTTTTGACAAAAATATGATACAATGAAACCTTGGCACATTTTATGCAGTATACATATAAATAATAGTCAATCAAAAAAGTGAGCAATGAGAAGAAATTTTACTAAAGAATTAACTTTTACTCCACCTAAAAAAAGTAGCCAAGCAAAGATTTTATTGAATGACAATTCACCAAGAGCAGAATTGTTTTTTCATGTAGATTCTTCAAAGCTTTTATCTATAGTTGAAAAATCTATAGTCAAAAGGAAATTTAATCACCTAATTGGAGTGAATGGCTTTTTGTATATCAATTGCAGAGAGTACACTGAAAAATCAAAAAATAAGGTTAAGGTTATTGAAATGTTTTATTCATTAATTGAAGATGCGTTGAGAGCAACTGTGGTAAAAAGAAGAATGACTTCTTTTCCAAAAAGTGCCTAAATTTAATCTACTTGAATAATTTTTGCTGCGTGGTTATTTAAATCCCAATCGATAACCATTCCTTTACCGACTCCTTTAGCGACTTTATTGCCATAAAGAAGTTCTACTATATACATTGATGCTTCAAAGGATCTTGCTCCTCCTGCTGAAGTTATGTATTTCCCATCGTGAACAAATAACACGTCTTTTTCTACTTTTAAATGTGGAAACATTTTTTTGTATTGTTCAATATCTCCTGGAAAGGTGGTCGAAACTACGTCGTTTAACAATCCTGCTTTGGCTAATACAAAAGCTCCATCACAAAGAGATAATACATATTGTGCTTGCTTTCCTGTCAGATGAACAAATTTTATCATTTCGTTATTCTCTAAATCACTATCCAGATGATGTTCCGCGCTTGGAACAACAAGGACATCTATGGTGGGTAATTGATCCGTTTTATAATTGTAATCAGGTAATATTTGAAGACCTTCAAAGGTTTTGATTGGAGATGATTTATCTGCTACGGTAAAGACTTTCATGCCTTTTGTAGTATGAAAAATCGTGTGATGGAAAATATCAAAAGGAGCTGTCAACTCCGTATTATAAACGCCATCCATAATTAGAAAGGCTACGTTAAGACTATCTGAAGGAGCAGCAACTTGGGGAATTTGATGATTGTAGGAATCATTTGATTCACAAGAAAGGAAAATAATCAGGATTAAGAATAGGGGAAAGAATTTCATGTATTGATTTTCGAGTTATTCAATTGGCTAAAGGTAAAAACCTTTTATGAGATGGCCTAAAAAAAGAAAGCCGAAGAACCTTAACTGTTAAGGACCTCGGCTTTTCACCCCAAAAATCAATCTTATATATCTTTAATTATTTTTTTCCTAAATATTTTTCAATAATATCTCCAGCCCATTCTCTTCCTCCTAATCCAAAGGCAAGCGCAAAAGCTAAGCCTAGACCACCTAATAAAGCTTGAATAATTGTTTTTACTATTTCTTCTCCAATGCCTAATTGCGTTAAAATAAAACCAGCGACAAAGAAAAGAATAACGCCTCTAAATACATTTCCTGCGGTTTCTGCATGTTCAAATCCTGCTCCTTTTAAACTTACGGTAGAAAAGTTTTTTACAAAATCTCCAAGGAAGAAGCCGATTACTAATAATACGCAGGCTACAATAACATTAGGTATGTAAAGTACAATTTTATTAAACAACTCAGTGACTACTTCTAATCCTAAACTATTAAAGAATAATCCGAGTACAATACACATGATCAACCAATAAAAAAGATTGGCAATCATTTTAGAACTTGATTTTTTTACTCCTCCACGTACTAGAAATCCATTGATACCTAAACGATTGGATAAGTTTTCAAATTTAATCGCTTTTAAAAATTTTGCGATTCCCCAAGAAACAATTTTTGCAATGATCCATCCTATAAAAAGAATGATTAATCCGCCAATCAGGCGAGGAAGAAATTCTGCAAAACTTTGAAAAAAATTAAGGGTTGATTCCTTAATGATTTCAATTATATCCATAACTCAGGGGTTAAAAAGAATAAAATAAGTTACTAAACATTGATTGAGACGTCTATATCTATAAAAAGTAACAGGATAGTTGAATTTATTTTTAGTTTACTTTATTTTTATATAAAATTAGAAAGATGACAAGAGCATTAGATATACTATTAATAGTAGTGGTGGTCGTTTTTGCTGGGTTTTTTATCCTTGTTGGTGTAAGATCTTGTGAGTACGTAAAAGAAAATAACCTCGATGGGGAAGTATTAGAGAGCTCTGTTCGAATGGGAGAGGATGATCCTGCGGCCATTGATGAACAGGTAGAGGAGTGGGATCACTTAGTAGACGAAGAAAAAAGTAGAGATGCAGAAGGCATTGATCCAGATGAGGTTACTCCTGAAAATGCTTCGGTGTTGGCAGTAGAAGAAGATCAAAAAAATAAAAAGAAAGAAGAGGAAGAATTAGAAGAAGAGGTAGCGAATGATCCAGAAACTATAGTGGATGATGCTAAAGAAAAAGAAAGCCATGAAGAAGAAGTCAAAATTAATAAGGCTCCAGTGAAAACCTCAAAAGATGGAGACTTTAGAGACTATCTCGTTATAGCAGGTTCTTTTAAAAGTGAAGAAAATGCAAATGTAGAATATAAACGAATCACCAACCTTGGTTACACGCCTGAAATATTAAAATTTGATCACTCCTCCTTATTTTCTCTTTGTGTGCGTAGATGTGCTACTCGATCTGATGCCTTGTCTTTAGTAGCAGAGTTGAAACAAAAACATAAAGTGAGTGCTTATATGCACAAGAAAAGGATTCCGAAAGAAAAGTAAATCATTTTCTATTTTGAATTAAAGCCAGATTCATTTTTATAGCCTATCATTTATCGTTATTATTGGATTCAATAAATAAATGAAAGATGAATTTTGAATACAGCGATAAATCAAAAAAGCTACAGGAGAAAGTTGATCGCTTCATGAAAGCACATATTTTTCCTCTTGAATCTGAATATTTCGAATTTACAGAAAAAAACCTTTGGCAAGTTTTTCCAGAAACCGAACGATTAAAATCTTTAGCAAAAGAAGAAGGCCTTTGGAATCTGTTCTTACCTGAAGAGTATGGTAAGTTTAGCCCTGGGTTAACTAATTTAGAATATGCTCCACTCGCTGAATTAATGGGGCGTGTACCTTGGTGTTCTAAAGTCTTTAATTGTGCAGCTCCGGATACAGGGAATATGGAAGTATTAGCTAAATATGGAACGCCTTCCCAACAAGAAGAATGGTTGATGCCCTTGCTCAATGGAAAAATTCGCTCTGCCTTTTTAATGACAGAACCACAAGTGGCTTCATCGGATGCGACCAATATTGAAACTTCCATACAATTAGATGGCGATGAATATGTAATTAATGGCCGAAAGTGGTGGTCCTCTGGTGCAATGCATCCAAATACAAAAATCTATATCGTTATGGGCAAAACAGATGTGAATGCTCATAGACATATGCAACAAAGTATGATTCTGGTTCCAGCCAATACTCCAGGAGTTAAAGTCATTCGCCCATTGCAAGTTTATGGAACGGTGGAGTCTCCTGAAGGACATGCAGAAATTGAATTGAACAATGTACGTGTTCCAAAATCTAATTTGTTGGTGGGCGAGGGTATGGGATTTCAAATTGCCCAAGGAAGATTAGGGCCAGGTAGAATTCATCATTGTATGCGATTGATAGGAGCCGCTCAACGTGCATTAGAATTGATGTGTAAGCGAGTGGTTACTCGCAAAACCTTTGGTAAGGAAGTTTCTTCTTATAGTAGTATTCGACAAGAAATTGCCAAATCAAGATGTGAAATTGAGCAAGCTAGATTATTAACTTTAGCAGCTGCAGATAAGATTGATCGCTTTGGTATTAAAGAAGCGAAAGATCTAATTGCAATGATAAAGATTGTAGTACCGAATATGACTTGTAATGTAGTTGATCGAGCCATTCAAATGTATGGAGGCATGGGAGTTTGTCAAGATACCCCTTTGGTAAATTTTTGGATTTATGGTCGAATGTTGCGTTTAGCAGATGGACCAGATGAAGTACATATGTATCAATTAGGTCGAAATACGGTTAAACAAATTTTAAATGAAGCTTAAATAAATAGATGCTAGATGAGGTAGGTATTACTTTTTACATCTTGGATTTTGGATACATTGTATTTAGGCAATTTATAAAATATTGACAATATTATATTAACTTTAATATGATAATGTAAATCTTATGATCGTATACTAATTGTAATAAAACATGAGGACTTCTTTTTTTATACTTTTTATATTCCTAATTTATACTTCATGTAGTACCTCAAATCATCCCAAAGTATATGATTCTTTTGCAGAATTTGAATCGCTTTTAGAAACATCTACCAATGAAATACATGTAGTTAATTTTTGGGCTACTTGGTGTAAACCTTGTGTAGCTGAATTGCCTTATTTCGAAAAGATTCAGGAAGAATATAAGGATAAAGGCGTTAAAGTAACTTTAGTGAGTATAGATATTGGAGATCAAATAGAAAAACGCTTGCATCCATTTTTAGAAAAGAACCCTTTAAAATCTAAAGTAGTAGTGCTCAATGATCCTAGTTATAATGATTGGATTGATTTAGTGAGTACCCAATGGTCTGGCGCCATTCCAGCAACTTTGTTTTTTACCAAAGATCAACGTAAATTTTACGAAACTTCATTTGAATATGAAGCTTTAGAAAAGATTGTAAACACCTTTATAAATAACGAGTAATTATGAAAACATCAACTTATTTTTTGTCAATTTTTTTATGCCTCTTTTTTATGGCCTGCAATAGTTCAGAAACTGCGGATAATACCACAAAAGACAATACCAATGTAAAGCCTAACGTGGAAAAGAAAGCTTTTGTGAAAAAAGGATACCAAGTGGGTGATATGGTCGAAAGTTTTACTTTAATGAATATTGATGATAAGGAAGTTTCTTTGTCTGATTATAGTGATAAAGAAGGAGCCATTGTTATCTTTTCATGCAACACATGTCCAGTAGTGGTGGATTATGAAGATCGAATTGTTGATCTTCATAAAACCTTTGAAGCTAAAGGGTATCCTGTTGTGGCAATTAATCCAAATGATCCAGAAATTAGGCCTGGAGATAGTTTTGATAAAATGAAAGAAAGAGCAAAAGAGAAAAACTTTTCATTTGCTTATTTATTTGATGAAAAACAAGAAGTATTCCCGTTGTGGGGAGCCACTCGTACACCCGAAGTTTATGTCTTGAAAAATGTAGAAAATGGAATGAAGGTCGTATATACTGGAGCCATTGATGATAACCAAAAAAATGCATCTGCAGTTAAAAATAAATATGTGGAAAATGCAATTCAAGCGGTCTTAAATGGGAATACTCCTGATCCTAATTTTACTAAGGCGATTGGATGTTCTATTAAATATAAAAAAGAGAGTTAGTGTTTGTACAAATAAGAATTTAATACAAGACGAACCATAAGGTTCGTCTTTTTTTATGCTCAAACTTTTAGTAAAGAATTGGATACAAAAAAAATGCAGAAGCAAAAGCTTCTGCAAACTTCTAATGGTTTAGTTTAAATGTCGTTCAAAACACTCACCAAAGAAGAGATCGTTTTAAAAAGATTAAAGGCGGCTGAAAATACTTTTGTTGAACTTCAATAATAATACAACACTAATCTTTCATAGACCGTCTTTAATCTGGTTTAAACAAGAAGTCTGATTGAATCAGTCACTAGAGGATGTCCAATCCAGTCAAATAATCACTTCTTATTTATAGGTAGTTCAATAAATGCCTTTTTACTTAAAATATTGGGAATTAAGTATAAAGTACACTCTTAATTAAGGTCGCTAAAAGGGCTTAAAAGGTTGCATTGATTTACTGGATAAAGCACTAATTATTAACTATTAATAAATCAATAAAAAAAAGCAGTCTATCTAAATGGGCTTAGAGATAGACTACTTACTAGTGAGAGAGAAAAATTTACTTAATTTAATTAAGTATTTTAAAGATATTATTTTTTTTGAAATTAAAAAATAGACCTGCTGTCAAGTCATTTTAAATGACAGGTAAATTACAATTGAGACTCCTTCTTTTTTGAAGATAAATAGAATCTAAAACAATACAGAATCGCCCTCTTTTATTCCGTTTTTATCACAAAATCCAGCATTGACTTCTAAAACATATTGCGCAGGACTATAAGAAGGAATACCTTCTTCAGAAAGGGGAGTCGTGTTCTTTTGTATAGTCACTATTTTTTTATCCTTGCTGATAAAGAGTATATCTAAAGGGATATAAGTGTTCTTCATCCAAAAATTCTGTGGTTTATTATAGGGCATTAAAAAGAGCATACCTTGATTCGTCTCCATTTGCTTTCTATACATTAATCCTTGGGTTATAGTAGCTTCCGTTTTTGCAATTTCAATGTCTATTTTAATAGATTGATTGGAATTGTTCTTGCTTTTGAATGTGAGCTCGCTATCCTTTCTAAACGAAGGAATATTGCTGGTCGTATCAATTTTTTTTGAAGTAAAAAAGGACTGATACACATAGGCTCCACCAAAACACAAAAGAGCAATTAAAATAAAGAGAGCAAGCTTCGATTGTTTCGGATCTTGCTTAGGGGAATAACTGGTCTTTTTTGTATTAGACCCTTTATATTTTTTATAATTTTTCTTCTTTTTGCTAGTCATTAATAGCGTTTGAAATGATCTTTATTTCGGATCATATTTTCCATTAGCTACTTCAATCATTCGATCTTCTACTTCATGGACTAATTCTACAAAACGGGGTTCTCTTTTGGTAAAACGATTTCGCTCTAAAGATAAATCTACTTTGATATGTTCTACAAAACGGGAAGGGGCATATTTCATAATGTAAATATCATCTGCAAGATAAACTGCTTCCTGAATATCATGGGTTACAAAAATGATTGTAGATTGAAATTTATGCCAAATATCAGCTAATAAATCTTGCATTTTTAAGCGCGTATTAATATCTAATGCTCCAAAAGGTTCATCCATTAAAAGGATTTGTGGATTAGATAAAAGGCTTCGGGCTATAGCTACGCGTTGTAATTGCCCACCAGAAAGACTTGGATATTGAGCAAATTTTTTCTCATGTCCTGCGAGCCCTACCAATTCAATCATTTCCATCGCTTTTTCATTGCGCTCTTTTTTAGAAATGCCTTTGAATTTTAGAGCCAAAGCTACATTGTCCAAAACAGTCATCCAAGGTAAAGAAGAATATTGTTGGAAAACCATACTTACTCGATTGGAGGCAGACACGGGTTCGTTCTTTATTAAAACAGTTCCCGCAGTAGGTTGTTGTAAACCCGCCATATATCTAAGCACAGTTGATTTTCCACATCCAGACATGCCTAAGATTACGGCAAATTGACCTTGGTTGGGTTTATCTTCAATTAAGAAATCGAGGTTCTTTATAATTTCAATTTTACCATTATTATAGGACTGGTCAATCCCTCGAAGTTCGATGATATTGTCTAAACTCGAATTGTCGCTAAAGTCTACCATATTACACCGCTTTTTTTAGTTGATAAGATTTCCAATAGTTTTTTCCAGCGATTAAAAATTGAATGATAACGATGGTAAAAATTACATAAACACCATCTCCAATATAGGTTTCAAGAAATGCTTTTCCCGAAGGTAATAAAAAGAGAAGGACAAAGATAACGCCGACAATGGTAAGCACAAAGTTGATAATACTTTGTATAAAACTTACCTCTGAATGATCTTCACTTTGGTATTTAAATGGGAATAGTTTTCGATCTAAGTATTTGAAATATTTGTCTTGTAAAAAACCGATTAATACAATGATCAATAAAATAGCAAACACCTTCGCAAGTTGTGCTTGTCGCGCTTTTAAATATATTAAGGCTCCTACACCGCCCTCAGAACTGTTGACCAATTCAGCAACGATGATATAGGTCCATGAAATAGCCGTTAATACCCGAATATCATCAGAGACTTTAGATAAAACAGAAGGAATATAAACGGATTTTATGGTTTGCCAATTGGTTGCTCCAATCGTAAACACCGTTTTTAAATATACTGCTTTTACATCGTTGATTCGTTGCACTACCACAGGTAATAGATAAACCAAAATACCAAAGGCTAAAAAGGCAATTTTCATGGCATCTGAAATTCCAAACCATGACATAAAAACACCAGTTAATGCTGTCA
>JAHDCJ010000008.1:43519-72331 GCA_020629935.1 Saprospiraceae bacterium
TTCATGGCATCTGAAATTCCAAACCATGACATAAAAACACCAGTTAATGCTGTCAATGGTAAATATCGAATAGCATCTACAGGTTTGCTAAATAAACCATTAAATAGCGGGAAAAGTCCAATAACGAAACCTATAGGAATAGCTAGGAGAATGGCGATAAAATAACCTTTCAAATTTAACCAAACGGATTTGAATGTATTAATTACTAATTGATCATCCTTGACCATTCCTGGGTAAGTTTGAAAGACATGATGCGGTAATGGTAGAATAGGATAGGTACGCTCAAATTCTGTAGCATTTTCATAGGCTGCATCCTCTCGTTCTTGTAGATCTTTTAGAATGGAGTCTCTTTGGCTTTCCGTAGCGTTTGCAGGAATTAGAGAAGAAATATCCGTTTCTATATCGACAATAGGTTTTAGTTCTGACTTCCAATGCGCAAGTCCTGTCCAAATCGCAAGAAGCAAAAGAATGCCTATTGCTCCTAGTATAAGTCGTTGATTTCCTTCTAGCTCACCTCGTAATGTGAACAGCGATTTAAACATAGATTAGGTGTTTAAAGTAAACAGAAAAGACCTCTCAAAAAGAGGTCTTTTCTGTAAAGATTTTTTTTAATTATTCAGCAACTAATTCGAAATCAGTTCTTCTGTTTTTGGCTTTACCATCTGAAGTATTATTGCTAGCGATTGGCTTATTCGGGCCATTACCCACCACAATAAATCGATTGCGTGGCATTTTGTGCTCTCGAATCAAATATTCAACTACAGATTGTGCACGTTTTTTAGATAATGAAATATTACTTGAAGCACTTCCTACATTATCTGTATTTCCTTCTACTCGAATACGAGAGTTAGAGAATGATCTAGCAATATCAACAAATTCATTGTCAATAATATATTTTGCATTTTCAGATAATTTGTATTCTCCTGTTCCAAAATTAATACTTACCGCTTTAGTTGCGATAGCTGGTCTTTTTACATCTTTATCGGTAACAGGTGTAAAATCTTTGGCTCCTTCACTTTTATGTTCTGGGCCTGCTAAAGTGGTATTTTTAACCGCAACGGCATTAGAAACTAATCGCCAATTTGGTGCAGCATTGACTTCTTTATAGCCATATTTGCTATACTTTAATTTCATGCTATTATAAAGGTCTTCGCCTGTTACGTTTTTGTAATTATTGTCCATCCCAAAGAAGGCAAGATTATCCCCATGTGTAGTAAGACGTACATTGTTGATTGCTGCATACGTATCGTCTTCAGAGAAACCATCAAAATTTGCAGATAAGATTTTAGCTGCTTTGCGTTTTGCTTGATCCGATTTATTGATTTCTGCTGCTCCTTTCATCCAACCTTCATAAAGTTGTTGAAGTTGTTCTTTGTTATTATTGATATAATCTTTTTTAGCAATAAAAACATCTGCAATAATATGCGATGCATTTCTAGAACTTTCTAATACTTTCGCACCAGGCACAGATTCTACACAAGCTACATCATCTGGACTCCAAACTACAGCCGCATCCACTTGTTTGCTTTTGAATGTAGCTGCTGCATCAATTGCATTAGGTTGAGTAACAATTTCTACATCATCAATAGTTAATCCACCAGCTTCTAATAACCAGATTAAGAAAGAGTGGGAGGGAGTAAGTTCTGCTACTGCAATCTTTTTTCCTTTAAGATCGGATACTTTAGTAATTCCTCGTCGTACAACTACTGCATCACCACCCCGTGACCAATCCGCCTGAAACACTACTTGTGGATCACCAGATAAAGAACCCGATTCCGTAGGGAATGCATCTACTGTACACCATAATAATTGTACATCATTATTTTCAAAAGCTTTTCTAGAAGCTACAAAATCATCTAGTATTTTGAAATCTACTTTAAATCCATAGTCTTTATAGAATCTAGATTTGGTATTTGCTTCAAATCCTTCATTGAAGTATTGTCCTCCTGCATAACCACCCCATGTAACCACTCCAACGCTGATTACGTCTTTGTTATTTTTGTTACTGTTGTTATTGTTATTATTGTTTTCTGTGTTTGGGTCCTTATTTTCGCCAGCTAAAATACTATCAAGTAATCCAGCTTGATATAATCCAAAGGCGATACCTCCAACAACTAATAAAGTAATTAGTAATTTAGAAAACATAGTAAGTCTTTTCCTTGCCATTTTTATGTGTGTTTTTATATGCGCTAGCTTTTAAGCGCGTTATTGATAAGTAAACAGTTTGATTTTAAAATAAAGAAACCTGAAATCAGCGTTTTTATTCAATCGGCTAATTTCAGGTTATATTAATGATTTTTATAAACTAATCAAAATTAAATAGATCGTTGTATTGATTTGAATTTCGTTCTTCTTTAACCTTAGTTTTAACAGGCTGGTTTAAATCAAGTACATTATTATCACTTTCAGCTTGGATGATAATGTCTTCTTTCGCTTCACCTAACAGAAGAGAAGCACCTTCTTTTTCCCATTTTTCAAGCATTTTCATTCCTTCTTCTTCGAAAACACCATTTTGTAAATCTACCGAATCCATGAAGTTGGTAGATAGGTCCATGAAACGCTCCATTTCTCCAATTTTTTGACTTACATCATCGGCAATAGCTTCTAATGCTTGGTCAAACATTTGGCGTCGATCACTATTTCCCGACATAATGTTCATTGCCGACTTCATCGCAGAGTGACTTGCTCGAATGGCAGATCGTTCTTGTTTCTTAACATCCACTTGGTCAACTAAATCTTCCAGAAGGATTTCGGAGTTTTCATGCATTTTGGTAAGTACTCGATAAAGTACTTCCATTTTTTTGTATAAATCTTCTAATCTAAAATTAGATTCTTTTAAGCGTCCAGCTTTTCGAGATTTAAGAATCATCATAGATTGTTTATCCTTATCCCGCGCTTTACTTGCTAAGGCTAAATTGCTATTGATTTGTCGCTGATTATTTTTGATTTGCTCACTCAATTTATGCATTTGACCTCTCAAGATTCCAATCTGCTTATTCATCTTTCTAAGATTTCCTTTAAGGTCATCGATATAAGATTCTAAGATTCCTATAGGATCTAATTGAACAAAAAGCCCAGTTAACCAGCGCATAATTCCTTTATATCCATAAGAAATTAAGCCTCTAGCCTTTGGGTCTAAAGCTACATAAACGATGATACCCAAAACACCAAGAACAAGTGCTAGTTGTAATGCAGTCATTGCGCCAGCGAGGGCAGCAGCTAAAACAGGTTGTAAAAGCCATAATCCTGCGATTACTCCTCCAACAAGGAAAATAGTTCCAGTGACTCCTTCTGGTCTTTTCCAAAACGATTTGGGTTTAAATTCTTTCATTTCCATAAAAACGTACGATTTTCTATTTGTGTAATACTATATGTGTTTTCCCAATATGCGCACAAAATAAAGGTTAATCTTTTAAAAACCAATATCTAAAGGTGCTTTGATACTTCTAATTAGGATAAATATTGTCCAATTTTATTAATATCAGCTTCTAATTGTTGTTTTAAGGCGATATACGAAGCATCAAAGTTACTTTTTGTTACTGTAATTTTATGTGCAACGGTATTTACTTCACCTTTTATTTTTTCCATTTCTGCTGCATGAGACTCAATTTCTTCTTGCAGTTTTTTTAACTGTGCATTTTTCGCCTTAACCGCTTTATCTAAATCGGTCAATCGAGTTTGTCGTTGAGTTACATTTTTATCTTTTTGCATTTCTAAAGCTTGTTGAAACTTGTCTTGTTCTGCTTTAAGAATGTTTAGATAAAAGGTAGCGGAATCCGTCAACTTTTGTGGAGTAACTCCCATAGTTTGTGCCGTAATGAAAGCAGTTTTAAAACTAGTAGCTTCATCTAAACCGGATTTAGTCATATTTTGCAATGCCTGTTTAAATTCTAAGTAGTCAAAACCTTCTAGATTATTGGCCTCAATTGCTTTCAATAAGGTTTCAGTAAATTTAGAATTTACTTCGCCTTTGACAGGTTTAATCGTTGGCTGAAAAGTGGATGGTTTACTTTCTTTTTTCTCTGCTTTTACTTCCTCCTTTTTGGGAGATTCCTTCGTATTATTTTCTTTTTCCGCTTTCGGATTATCTTCTTCTACGATAAATAAGGACTTAAGGTTCTTTAGTAAAGCCATAATGTTGAAGTATTATATACTAAAAACAACTTTTTTAGCATTCATTTTAATTAAAAAGACAAATTAAAGGAAATATTCTACTAAACCTTTATTTTGACCATAAATTTATTCTTTTTACCCTAAATATTAGATCTTTTTTAATAAGTTGATAAAATAAGATCAAGTCTTGAAGGAAATCCATCAACTTATTCATAATAATAAAACATTTTAATCCTTCCTTCCGTATAATAAATTCATTAGGCATTTTTTGAATTGATGGCAAGGTTTAATGGTGGATTATTTGGACTAAAAGTCTATGATATATAGATGTGATAACATTATAAAATTGGATATTGTTTTTAGCATTTCTGATTAAATAATAAATTATTTGATGTTAGTACACAAAATGTGAATATTTTTCCACATTGAATGTTTATAACTTTTTTGTTGTATATCTAATTGAAAATCAAAATTGTAGATTGGTTTTTTTATAATACATTTTTTTATATTCAAATTATATTTAATATAAAATAAACGTCACGTGATAATTGATTTAATTTCAATGAAAACAATGGAATTAGGAATTAAAATGGACATATAAGTAGTCACAAAAAAGCTATATCTTAATTTTTTATCTACAATAAAACCACAATCTTTAGAAAACCAATTATCGAAGCCACCAAGTTAAATTACGAAGGGTTAGCACTTTCATTCACTGCTCAAAACTTGAAAGCTATGATTAAAGAACGACAAAGCAAGTGGGTTAAAGGTATAGGCAATGTACCAAGTTCCCACAAACATTTGGACACAGACGATGAACTTTTTAATGGAAAATTTGATGAAGGGTCAAATTTTGATCAAGTCGGTGGGCCAGCTACAGATACAGAACGAAACACGTTTGAAAATAAGGTTGTCTAAACCCAACCGAAATTCTAAACAGCATTAAGAACACCGAAGAAAAAAGATTTTGAATTACAGATTTTAGCAGGTTAAATAGGTTAAATATTTAAAGGCGTTGGATTAGTCACCAACGCCTTTTTTATTTTTATCTCATTGTGTAATAATCAGATCTACTTTTTTCCAAAAATACCTGGTTTCTTAGAAGATTTTTTCTTTGTACTTTTTCCTTTCCCAAAACCAAAACCATTACCAGATTTTCCTTTTGGTCTTTTACTTCCGATCACATATCGAACAGACAAAGCAGTACTGCTATCAAAAAAATCGGCACCTCCAACTACATTCAATCCGGGTTTAAAATCAAAGGTGATATTAAATTTGGCTATAGTTAATTCTAAGCCCGCAATTCCTGAAACACCCATTGGGTTTTTTAAATCCGTTTCTTCTGTATTTAATGTTTTATCCCAACCTTTATGCATACCTAAGCCCATATAAAAGTTGAAGCCCCTAAAAATTATTTTCTTGTGAAATTCTGCTAAAACAGAAATTTCAGACTTTGTTCTAAAATTGGAATGGAAAATACCTTCTACCGTAAAATCTTTGAAAATCCGTTGGTTTATGGTCATTCCATATTCTTTACCTAATCGAAGTCCAACTACCGTGTTATAAGATTGTGCAATGATGACACTGCTTAAACTTACTAACAATATTACTACAATACTCTTTTTCATAATTGTATGGTTTTATCTGGGTGATGAAAAAATAGTAAAGTATTAATGGCATAAGGTTGATTTTTTTTGAATAAAATTAGATATACCTCTCCTTAAGCCAAATAGCGTGCCATCTGACTTCAATAGAATCCATACCGACTTAAAATTTGGTAATATTAATGTAAAAAGGAATTATAAAGTGATCACTTCTTTTTTTACTAATTCAAAAAAACATCTACTGGTTACCGCCACATCATTGGCTGCGTTATGTGCGCCTTCAAATCCTTCATTAAATAGAATTTGATGCAATTCTGCCAACGTAGGCCATTTAAAACCAAACTTTCCTGGAAGTTGGCAAAAATCGGTAGATTCATTTTTGGTACAAATCATTTTTTTCTCAAAAAGGCTATGGTCTATATTATGCCTTAAAAACTCAGCACCCACAATTTTTTCATCAAAGCTGATATTATGGGCTACTAAATGGATCACATTTTCCAAATCTGATCGGAAGATGTTTAACACTTCTTTTAAATCATGCCCTTCCGCATGTGCAATTTCATTGGTAATTCCATGAACTTCTGCCGAACGAGAAGGGATTAAAAATCCATTGGGTTTAATGATGAAATTTTTAGCTTCTACCAATGTACCATCTAGATGATGGATAGCATAGGCTAATTGAACCATTCGCGGCCAATTTTCAAGATCACTGACCGGAGCTTTCCATTTTTTAGGTAGTCCAGTAGTTTCTGTATCAAAAACAATTATCACTATAGAGAGGTTTAATTTTTATTTAAAGCACAAAGATTGTAAAATTAATTGTTTTGCACCTTAGAATTAGGGTAGTTTTAAATTATTGTGTCTTTAATGTAACATTATAAATAAAAATTCAAATCTTAACATAAGTACAGCGAAGATTTTTTAAATTTGCAATCATTACACCTTTTCTAAAAAAAATAACAAAATGAAAAAACTATTACTCCTACTCGTTTTTGCTTTTTCTTACACCTTATCTTCCGCTCAATGTGATGAGCTTTTCTTTTCTGGTTACGTAGAAGGTTTTGGAAATAATAAAGCGATCGAAATTTACAATCCTACTTCTAGTGCAGTAGACCTTTCTGGATATTCTGTAGGTCGTTTCCGTAATGGAGCTACCACTTTTACTGGGCTTCAATTACCTGCAGATATGATCCAGCCTTATGAAACATACGTAATTGTTATTGATAAAAGAAACCCAATGGGAACTGGAAATGAAAAACCTGTTTGGGATGGATTCATTGATTGGGACGTAGTAACCGATGATATTACTGGAGATACGATTTGGATTGGTAATGATCCTGCAAATGGACCACTTATTGGTGTTCAATATGATGCCGATGCTTGCCCAATATATTCTGCAGAATATAAAGATTGGTTAGATCTACAAGGTAAAGCGGATGTATTTTTAAATCCAGTTTATATGGTTGCTACAAGTGCAATGTATTTCAATGGTGATGATGCAGTAGCTCTAATATCTGGTACTTCAGTACTTCCTGATGGAAGTAATTTAATTGATGTAATTGGCGTGATTGGAGATCCTGCAATGGCAGATGGCGGTGCTGGAGATGGCATTGGTTGGACTGATTATAATGGTGGTTTTATTACTAAAGATCGAACGTTAAAAAGAAATGCGAATATTCAAAGTGGAACAGGGCCTGTTGTTTTCGCTTTAGGAGATACCTTAGCATATGCAGATTGGACCGTTTTTTCTAAAAATGAGTTTAACGTTTTAGAATCACACGGTTGTTCATGTGATCCTGGGTTTGTTGGAACAAACAATCCAATCAATGAAGTTAATGTAAATGTATTTCCAAATCCTGTTTCAGGAGACATCATTAATATTGAAGCTGGAGAAAACATCTTGGGTTTTGAATTAATTAATATGGTGGGACAAACAATGATCAAAGAGGAATTAGATCAAATTGGCGTACAACATCAAATCCAACTCAATAAGAATTATACAGGGGTTTATTTCCTAAATTTATTTTTTGAAGGGAATAAGCGTTCGGTAAGAAAAATTATTATCAACAGATAAACTTTTGAAATCAAAGGAAGCCTAGAATCTAGGCTTCCTTTATTTTTACACCCTCTTCATATTTACTCCTATGAATAAGTTTTTCCTTATTTGTCTCAGTGTATTATGTTTTCCTTTGATCGCACTTAGTCAAACTTTTCCTTTCACTGGTACCGTTACCGATGGTGAAAGTGGTGACCCACTTTTTGGGGTTGATGTAGTTATTAACGAATCTGGAACCACCACAGATTTTGATGGTAATTTTAAATTGGATCTTCCCAATGGAGAGCATACCGTTACCTTTTCTTATGTAGGTTTTGATCCTATTGTTCAAACATTTACCATTGCTGGTGCACCTTATGTACTCAACGTAAAATTAGGTGGTGTAGAGTTGCTAAATGAAATTGTAGTCACCGCTGATATTGCTCGTGATCGTGAAACCCCAGTAGCTTTTACAAATATTCCAACCGCTAAAATCGAAGAAGAATTGGCTTCTCAAGATATTCCAATGATCCTAAATTCTACTCCTGGTGCATATGCAACCAACTCTGGAGGTGGAGATGGAGATGCACGGGTAAGTATTCGTGGATTTAACCAAAGAAATATTGCGGTAATGCTTGACGGTATTCCCGTAAATGATATGGAAAACGGTTGGGTCTATTGGTCCAATTGGTTTGGCCTTGATTTAGTGACTAAAACAATGCAAGTGCAACGTGGTTTAGGGGCATCTAAATTGGCTATTCCTTCTGTAGGAGGAACGATCAATATCTTAACTAAAGGAATTGATTCAAAACGAGGATTTAAATTTAAACAAGAAGTAGGAACCGACGGAAAGTATCGGTCTACGCTTGGATTAACCAGTGGACGGTTGAAAAATGGATGGGGCGTATCTTCTGCATTCTCCTTTAAAAGAGGGCCAGGTTGGGTAGATCAAACTTATACGAAAGGCTATTTTTATTATCTAAGAGTAGATAAAGAATTTAATAACCATTTGATTTCTGTATCGGGTTTTGGTGCACCACAAAGTCATGGTCAACGAGCTTTTAAAACAGAGATTGCTTCTGTAGATACACTTCGAGCAAAAGAATTAGGTGTCAATAGTGATCAATTTCCATTTTATAATAATATGGGACTTCGGTACAATCAACATTGGGGATACCTTGCTCGAAATACCATTAATGAAATGGGAGATACTACGTTTGCTGAAAATAAAGCCATTAATACTAGAGAGAATTTTTATCATAAACCGCAATTTAGTATTCGACATTCATGGGATGTGAATGAAAAATTTTATTTAGCTAATGTAGCATATCTTTCTATTGGAAAAGGTGGAGGAACAGGTACCACGGGTACTTTTGATCGAATTACTGATCCTAATGATCCTAATTATGGACAAATGGATTTACAAACACCTTATTACACTAATATTTCTACAAATTTATTTAAACCTGAAAAGAATTCTGAAAATATTTTAAGAGCGAGTCATAATGAACATTTTTGGTATGGTTTATTAAGTACCTTCCGCTATAATGTAAGCCCTAAATTTAATGTTTTTGGAGGTGTTGATTTACGTAGTTATAGAGGTAATCACTTTAGAAGAGTACATGATTTGTTAGGTGGCGATTATTATATAAATGCATCCAATGCAAGAGTTGACCCCACTACCCAATGGCAAGAAGGAGATAAAATTGTATATGATAACAGTGGCTTTGTACGATGGGGTGGACTTTTTGGTTTAGTAGAATACAAGCACAATAAACTCTCGGCATTTTTAAATGCTTCTTCTGCGGTATCTGCTTATAAATTGGAAGATTATATGAAGCCTAAAGTAGTTTCATTGGCTGACACTACCTTGTATGTAGCATATGATGAACCTGCAATACATGATGGAGTCACCTATACCTTAGACTCTCCTGAGGCACAAAACCAAAAAATAGATTGGATTGCAATTCCTAGTTTTACAGTGAAAACAGGAGCTAATTATAAAATTAATCAGAATCATAACGTTTTTGTAAATACAGGATATTTATCACGTGCGACTCGATTTAGTAACGTAATTTCTGATAATCGATTTTTGCCTGACGTACCCGTTCAAGAATTTGCAAATAGTGAAAATGAAAAGATCTTAGCCTTTGAATTAGGTTATGGTTTTGCTAATAAAAAGTTTGCTGCAAATATCAATGGATACTTTACCAATTGGGCAAATAAACCATTAGACTCTCCGCCTACCACGATTTGTCCAGGAGAAGATATCAATGATCCAGAAGCTGATCGATGTCCAATTAATATTAGTGGAATTAGTGCAGCACACAGAGGATTTGAAGTAGACTTTGCTTATAAAATACACGAAAAAGTTACAGTAGAAGGAGTGGCTTCTGTTGGAGATTGGATCTGGACTTCTGAAGCTAATGCAGTCTTACCTGATGGACAAGAAGTGAGTTTTGATCCAACAGGAGTGCATGTAGGAGACCAAGCTCAAATGCAATTTGGAGGATTAGTACGAGTAGAACCGATAAAGGGACTTTACTTCAAAGTCAACGGAACATTCTTTACCAAAAATTATGCAGATTTCAATCCACAGAATTTAGAAGGAGAAGATGCACGAAGAGAATCTTGGAAATTACCAAGTTACTTTCTAATGAATGTACATGCTGGATATAACTTTAAAGTGAAAGATCTACGAATGGGAATTCGAGCGAACGTATTAAACGCATTAAATTCCCTTTACATTAGTGATGGCACAAACAATAGCCGATTTGTCTTTGGATCACATGCTGATTTCGATGCTAAATCTGCTACCGTTCACTTTGGACAAGGTATTCGATTCAATACTTCGTTCCAAATTGCTTTTTAAAATTAACCTTGCTTAAAACCTAAAGAGGTAAATAATTTGCCTCGACACTTAAAACCACAATCATGAAAAAACTTCTAATTATTTTTTCTTTCCTTTTTGTCTCAAGCAGTTTATTGTTTGCTCAAACAGATATTGCTGATGCAAGAACTTATGCTCAAGGTGCAACAGTTACTATCACTGGAACAGTAACTAGTGGCCCTTCTCTAGGAGGTATTCGATACATTCAAGATGCTACAGCAGGAATTGGATTTTATGATCCAGGTGTAACTGGTACATGGGATGTTGGATATAACGTAACCATCACTGGTGTAATGGGAGCCTTTAACGGAGCGATTCAAATTGTCAATTCTACTTCTGCAGTTGTAAATAATATGACTGATCCAGAACCGACACCACAGGTTTTATTACCTACTGAAATTGGTCCTGCCAATGAATCTGAATTGATCAAAGTGGAAGATGTAACTTTTGCTGACCAAGGAGGTGTTTTTGGATCAGGAACCTATAGCTTTCAAAATGGATCAGGTCAATCTTCTGTAATTTATATTCGCGGTGGCCATCCTTTAGAAGGAACATTAATTCCTTTAGGAACTGTAAATCTTACAGGTATTTCAGCTCAATTTAATGGGGCTCCTCAAATGTTACTTCGAGATGCAAATGATATGGAAATTTCTGCTTCCTTCTTTGTAACTACAGATGTAAATCAAAGCAATATTACGACTTCTTCATTCGATATTGATTGGGAAACTAATTTGCCAGGTGTGCCTCATGCACGTTATGGATTGACAGAATCTTATGAATTAGGATCTCAAAGTTTCGGTGGAATGACCACTGCGGCTACAGGTACATTATCTGGTTTGACCGATGCGACCATTTATAATGTACAAGCATATTCAGTAGATGGAGCAGATACCGCTTGGGCTGCGAATAGAGTTTATAGCACCCAATCTTTATCCACTGGAGAAATTAAAGTATTTTTCAACTTCCCTGTAGATGTTTCGGTTTCTACTGGAACCAATGCAAAGTATTTGTCTCCTTCCTCTATTTTAGATTCTATGATTTACTTGATTGACAATGCACAGCAAACGATTGACGTAGCAGTGTATAATAACAATCGAAATGATTTAGCTGCAGCTTTACTTGCGGCACATAATAGAGGAGTTACCGTACGATATGTGTATAATCTTGGAACGCTAAATTCAGCCATTAATCCTCCACCAGCTTATAATACATTTGGTGTAAATCCAACCAACTTAATGCATAATAAATTTATGGTTGTAGATGCAGAATTAGAGGATGATTCTTGGGTACTTACAGGGTCAATGAATTGGACAGATAATAATGTAGCTGATGATCCTAATAACTTAATTATGATTCAAGACCAAGCTGTAGCAAGAACCTATGTAAAAGAATTTAATGAAATGTGGGGAGGAAGTGGACCATCTCCAGGGATTTTTACTTCACTATCTGGAGAATTTAAAAAAGATGATACGCCGCATCAATTTATCGTAAATGGTAATCCATTTGAAGTGTATTTTTCTCCTTCGGATAATACCACTATTGAAATTGCAGATGAAATTGATGCAGCGACTACTTCAGTAGATTTTGCGCTTTTATCTTTTACTAATAATACTTTAGGTGGCGCGGTTGCAGGTGCATTTTTCGCAGGTTTAGATGTTCGAGGAATTATTGAAAGTACTTCGGATGCTGGAACAGAATATGATTATTTCGTTTCGATTGGTCTTCCTATTCAAGATCATCCAGAGTCTTACCAATTGCACCACAAATATGTAGTGATTGATGATGCAGTTGTTGCTACAGGTTCTCATAACTGGTCAAACTCTGCTGAAAATTCAAATGATGAAAATACGGTTATTGTACACGACCCTGTGATTGCTAATCAATATACGCAAGAATTTACGGCACGTTGGTTAGGTATGAATACTGGAATTCCATTTGTAGGTGGATATGATAATTTTGAAGTAAGCTTTTTCCCAAATCCTGCGACTTCATTTACTCAAATTGAAATTGATAGTAAAACCAGCGAAACAGTTACCTTGATGGTTATAGATTCGAAAGGTAGTATTTTGAGTGAAAGAAACTTAGAGGTTTTTGAAGGAAAACATCAATATGATTTTAACTTAAATACACTTAGCCCAGGAACTTATTTTATTGGCTTCAAACTAAGTGAATTTGGGGTAGCTAGAAAATTAGTTGTAGTTAAGTAATCTAAAACTACGGTTTAAAATATTAAGGCGATTTCTGCAAAGAAATCGCCTTTTTTTATTTTTGTCCTTTAACTGACATTCTACTTATTTAATATGTATTAATTTTAGGTAAGAAAATAAGAACAATCTTAATAAATTTTCATAGTCGTTATGCCTGGGAATTTTCGGTTTCGAAATCTCAGGCATTTTTTTTAATTTTAGACTATGCAAAAATCTACTTTCTGGGTATTCTTTTCATGTGGTATACTTATGTTGAATTTCTCTTGTCAAGATCACCAAGAATTGATCCCCACCAATCTATTTGAAAGAGTAGATCCCTTTATTGGTACAGGAGGTCATGGTCATACCTACCCAGGCCCAAGTCGTCCTTTTGGTATGGTTCAATTAAGTCCAGATACGCGTTTGGACGGTTGGGATGGATGCTCTGGTTATCATTATTCAGATACCAAGATTTATGGTTTTAGTCATACGCATTTAAGTGGAACAGGTGTGTCTGATTATGGCGATGTCTTGTTAATGCCCACCGTAGGAGAAGTCTTTTTTGATAATGGTGCAAATGGAGGCAAGGGATATGCGTCCAATTTTTCTAAAGAAAATGAAAAGGCTCATGCAGGCTATTACGAAGTTACTTTAAATGATCATCCGATCAAGGTTGAACTGACTTCAACGGAACGTGTTGGATTCCATCGTTATCATTTTCCTACGACCAAGGCAGCTAATGTGATCATTGATTTAGTCCATCGCGATGAAGTATTAGATAGTCAACTCAAACAGGTTAGTAAAACGGAACTGGAAGGTTATCGATATTCTAAGGCTTGGGCACAAAACCAAAAAATACATTTTGTTATTCAGTTTTCTCAACCTTTTAAGAAATGGGGGATTATTGATAAAGATCAATTGGTAAAACAAAACGAGCAACAAGGCAAATATGTCAAAGGGTTTTTTCAATTTGAAACTAAAGAAGAAGAACCTCTTCTGGTGAAAGTAGGAATCTCACCAGTGAGCATAGAAGGAGCTAGAAAAAACTTGAATCAAGAAATTAGCGAATGGGATTTTGATCAAATAAAAAAAGAATCTGAATTAGCTTGGGAAAAACAACTAAGTAAAATTCAGATCGAAGAAATGGACCTTGATAAACAAAAGATTTTTTATACCGCCATGTACCATTCCTTCCTAAATCCCAATTTGTTTTCTGATGTGGATGGTCAATTTCGAGCAATGAATGATTCTATTTATCAATCTTCTGATCATGAACAATATACCATCTTTTCGCTTTGGGATACGTATAGAGCAACGCATCCACTTTTTACTATTTTAGAACAAAAAAGAACAATAGATTTTATAAAAACTTTTCTCAATCAATATGAGACTGGAGGAAGCTTACCTATCTGGGAATTAGCTGGAAATTATACGGGTTGTATGATTGGTTACCATGCGATTCCTGTGATTGCAGATGCCTATGTAAAAGGAATTCGACAATTTGATAAAGAAAAGGCATTAGAAGCAATGATGCATTCTTCTAACCAAGATCATCTCGGATTAAGTTCATATAAACGCCTAGGTTTTGTAGCCGCAGATGAAGAACCTGAGTCGGTCTCTAAAACGTTAGAATATGCCTATGATGATTTTTGTATTGCACAAATGGCAAAGGGTATGGGAAAGAATAAAATTGCAAAAACCTACAAAACAAGATCACAAAATTATATTCATGTTTTTGATCCTTCCACTAAGTTTATGCGGGCCCGTGTAGATCATCAATGGTTTAGTCCTTTTCTTCCTGAAGAAGTTAATTTTCATTACACAGAAGCCAATTCTTGGCAATATAGTTTTTATGTTCCCCAAGATATTATTGGATTTAGAAATTTACTCGGAGGTCAAGATTCCTTAGAAAAAAGATTAGACGATTTGTTCGCAGCAGATAGTAAAACCACAGGAAGAGAACAAGCAGATATCACAGGTTTAATTGGCCAATATGCACATGGTAATGAACCGAGTCATCATATTGCTTATCTATATAATTATACCCGTCATCCACATAAAACACAAAAGATAACGCGTCAAATATTAGAAGAATTATACACTGCAAAACCTGATGGTTTGTCAGGTAATGAAGATTGCGGCCAAATGTCTTCTTGGTATGTATTTAGTGCTTTAGGGTTTTATCCAGTGACTCCAGGAAGTACCCAATATGAATTGACTTCTCCACTATTCGATCAAGCTAAAATTAAACTGGAGAATGGTAATGAATTGATTATTAAGGTCAATCGTAAAAATAAATCAGATCAATATATTCAACAAGTTTTTCTAAATGGAAAGTTACATGGCAAACATACCATCGAACATTTCCAAATCATGAGCGGTGGAGAACTAGTTTTCGAATTGGGCCCAGAGCCGAAAGATGAATGGTTTTTGATTCGACCAAATCAACCCGCATACCCTGGAAATTATTTTACTTCCAACAATATGGGTAGCACACCTATTTTTGACCAAGGAGATATCGTGTTTAAAGATTCTACCCAAATACATATTTCCACCTTAAGTGGAGATGTTTATTACACGAAAGATGGTACCGCACCTCAAATAAAAACGGCTAAGAAATTTAATCAATCCTTCATGATTTATGAAACGCAAACCATCCGAGCAAGAAGCTTTGTTGAAAATGGTACGCCAAGCCCAGAGGTAAGTTTGACGTTTCGGAAAATACCTCAAAATTGGTCCATCCAACTGGCCTCTACTTATGCCAATCAGTATAATGGCGGTGGCGATAATGCACTTATTGATTATCGTCGTGCAGGTAAAGATTTTCGTACTGGAGGTTGGCAAGGATTTGAAGGGCAAGATTTAGAAGCGGTTATTCATTTTGGTGAAAAAAAATCGATTCAATCTTTAGCCTTATCGTGTCTGCAAGATCAAAATTCTTGGATCTTTATGCCTTTAGAAGTGCAATACTTTAGCTCCAATGATGGCAAAGAATTTTCGCTAATTGGAACAGTAAAAAATACGATTGAAGATAAAGCGGATGGCTCGATCAAACATGAATTTCTTTTAAAGAAAAAAATAACTACACCTTATTTAAAAGTTAAAGCAATTAGTCGAAAAACAAATCCTGAATGGCATAAAGGTGCTGGAGGGAAATGTTGGGTTTTTGCTGATGAACTTATTATCAATTAAAATTATTCCCCATGTTTTCAAGAAGAAAATTTTTATCAAAACTGGGACTTACCACATTTGGAATTGGACTTTCAGGAGTCTATTCTTCATGTAATGCCAATGATAAAGCAGGCCCAACTGCTACTATTGATCAGCTGGCGAAAAATGAAAGAAAAGCAAAACCTACCATTATATCTACTTGGTATCACGGCTTGCCTGCCAATGAGGCAGGATGGAAGATTATTGAAAAAGGAGGAAGAGCTGTCGATGCTGTGGAACAAGGAGTTCGTGTTCCAGAAGCAGATCCTAAATCTACTTCAGTAGGTTATGGGGGAAAACCAGATAGAGAAGGAAACGTGACGCTTGATGCCTGTATAATGGATGAAAAAGGAAATTGTGGTTCGGTTTGTTTCTTAAAAAACTTTATGCATCCTATTTCTGTTGCAAGAAAAGTTATGGACGAATCTCCTCATGTGATGATGGCTGGAATTGGCGCTCAAGAATTTGCTCTTTCTAAAGGATTTAAGAAGATGAATTTACTTACTCCTGAATCTAAAATTGCATGGGAAGAATGGACTACGGAAAATAACTATAAACCCATGATTAATGTAGAAAATCATGACACCATTGGCATGTTGGCATTGGATCAATCTGGACATATGGCAGGAGCTTGTACCACGAGTGGATTAGCTTACAAAATGCATGGTCGAGTAGGGGATTCTCCAATTATTGGAGCAGGCTTGTTTGTGGATAACGAAGTCGGTGGTGCTGTAGCTACTGGTCATGGCGAAAAAGTAATCGAAACGGTAGGTTCTTTTTTAGTAGTCGAATTAATGAGGCAGGGAGCAAGTCCGCAGGAAGCTTGTGAGGAAGCAGTGCATCGAATTATTAAGCGAAATAAAGATTATCAAGATATACAGATTGGCTATTTGGCTATGAATATGAAAGGAGACATCGGTTCTTTTTGTATTCATAAAGGATTTAATTATGCTTTATACCAAGATGAAAAGAATCAAATGGTAGAAAGCAAATTTTATCATAAAAATTAAAATTGATTATTGCCTATCATTTTGATCTTAAAACCTTTTTTTATTTTTAACGTTAATTATTAGTATGAACTTTATAGAAAAATTATTTGGAAAAAAAGATGATGAGGATGCCAATGGTATTTGGAATCACATCACCTCAACTGACGATTTGGATGCCTTGACGGAATTGTCTAAAGATCAACCTGTTGTTGTCTTTAAGCATAGCACACGTTGCTCCATTAGTTCAATGGCCAAAAATCGAGTGGATGCAAGTTGGGACATTAAAGAAGAAGAGGCTAAATTGTATTATTTAGACCTTATTCAATACCGTCCACTCTCGAATTTAATTGCAGAACGATTCAATGTAATTCACGAGTCTCCACAAGTTATTATTGTGAAAGAAGGAAAAGCAGTGTATCATAATTCACATAATGGAATTACAGTAGAAGCCATCAAAGAAGTGCTTTAGCGAAAATTTCCCTACACTGGTCGATATAATAAGCCAAATTTAGTTTAATTATTTAAATTAAGTTATTCACATCACACAATGTATATTATGGCAGATTTTAATAATTATTCGATTAAATTTAAAGAAGAACAAGCTTTTCGATCTCCTTGGTTAATTGCATTATTTGCTTTTATTGCAGTTTCTACAGGCGTTTCTGTTATTTCACTGATGTTGGCTTCTAAAGATAGCACTGCCTTAGTTGCTGCCTCTTCTACACTTGGCATTTTATGTTTAAGCCTTTGGTTGTTATATTCCATCAAACTGAGAACTGAAATTCGTACGGATGGATTTTACTACCAAATGTTTCCATTTCATTTTAAGATGAAAAAAATAGCATGGGACGAGGTAGAATTAGTAAAAGTAAGAAAGTACAAACCTATTTTAGAATATGGAGGCTGGGGTGTGCGTTTTAGTTTAAATTCTGGAAGAGCATATAATATCGCTGGTAACCAAGGTATTCAATTGTGTTTGTCCAATAGCAAAATGATTTTGTTTGGTACACAAAAACCAGAAGAAGCTGCTGCTGCAATCGATGAAGTTTATCATAAAGCAGGCGATTAAAAAATAAACATGTCCGTACAATTATTCCCTATAGAAAAACAGGCGAAAGGCGCCTTTAATAATGGAGCCATTTTAGAAAATAAACCTATTGGATTTCCAGGAGAAGGAGGGCAATTAAAGCCTTATTCTAATTTATTTTATTGGGCTCATGCTTGGTCGAATGAGGGAAGTACCATTCCACTTCATCCACATAAAGGATTTGAAATTTTATCTTTTGTTTTGAAAGGGGAATTAGAGCATTATGACACCGCTATTAAAAAATGGATTCCTTTAAAAAAAGGGGATGCACAAATTATTAAATCGGGTAGTGGAATTAGCCATTCGGAACGAATAAATGAAGGTTGTGAAATATTCCAAATATGGTTTGATCCAGGCTTAAGTCAAGCGATGTTAAAGCCTCCAAGTTACGAAGACTTTACTTCCGATGACTTTCCTGTAACCCGCGAAAACGGAATCTATACCAAATGGTATGCAGGTAGAAATGGCCCTATTAAACTGGATGCTATGGATGTCGTAATTAAAGAAATTACGGTAGAATCTGGTGCTTGTATTTTAGATCTTGATCCACATAAAATATATGGATTTTATTTGCTCGATGGAGAAATTAATTTTAATGATCAAGAAGCTGAATTACGCACCTTTATTCAAATTAAAAACTTAAAAGAAGTACGTCTTAATTCCTTCAAAACCTCTACATTATTTGTAATTGAAGTATTAAAGGAATTGCCTTATATGACTTATGCGCAACGCATGAAATTCTAAAACCAATTCGTATTAGTTTCCTTCTTCCTCATTCATTAATTGTATTTTTTCTTCACCAAGTATACTCATGGTTGGTGTCCCTTGGTATAAGGTGATTACGCCAGTGATACACACTTTTTTGCCTAATAGCACTTCTTCGGGTTTATAACTAAAATTGGTTCTATTCTTCTTCCAAATTGTGGCACTAAAGACTTGATTTGGGAATTTTCGATCTAAATTTAAAAAAGTAGCACCAGATTTAGAACTGAGTTTGGTCGCCACCACTGTTCCACAAACGGTGATCTTTTCACCTACATGTAACCTTGATTGTATGGTATTAAAAAAACCATTGGGTAAGGGAGGTCTGAGTGGGGGAACATCGGCTAAATAACCATCTTGGATGGCTTCTGTTTCCCAATCAGCCAAATCAAATTTTGATTCCAATCGTTCTTGTAATCCTTTTTCTAAATTGGGGAAAAAATCGATGCCTGTCAATGCTTCAATTTCATCAATACTCACCGCATAGCTAATTACTGGATAACCATTTTTAGCATTAGGCATTAAAAATCCAATGGCTTTCGCATTGTCTCCATCTGGATCAAGGTATACTTTAAAATATTGCTCTGGAACAGAAACTTCATTGGCTCCCACCTTATTTAATCCTGCTTTTAACACACCACCTGTAACTACAAATAATGGTTCTCCAGTAGCAATTACTTTTTCTCTTCCCCAAGCTTCCAATTCTGCCCATTTTTCACGATTTAAATCGGGTAATTGAGGACTCATATTTGAGTAGAAATAGGATTCACTTAAAGCGATTGCAGACCATCTGAAGTCTGCGGAAGGAGCGAGGTGGCCCCGATCATACCCACTATTCCAATAATCTTTAATATCTGCGGTTCCTGAAGTAATTAAGCTATCTGTCCTAAAATCATTAGAACGAGTAACACTACCTTCAATAATTTGGGGAGTTACCATATGGGCCACCCAATGTGCTTGTTCATGTTTTTCATCGTAAGCAATAACCATCGCTGAATATTTCCTTTGTGGAAACTCGTTGGCTGTTTGTGGTAATCCCACGCGATTCATTTCTTCGTGAACAAGATCTAATCGAAGTTGCTCTAATCGAAGTTTTACCGCAGTCATTTTTTGTAATAAGCTAGACTCCTCTTTTTCCATTTTTTTGATCTCTTGCGACAAGTTTTCTTGTCCAAAAGCAAAATGGAAACTAAAGAAGAAAAGGAAGAATAAATGCTTTTTCATGTGTTTATTTGTTAGCCTTTTATAATACAATCTCGATTGATTTCACTTATAGTTTTACATCCACTCAAACCCATAGTCAATTCAAAATCAGCCATTAAATTGCGAATGACTTGTTTTACTCCTTCTTCACCATCTATTGTTAAACCATATACAAATAACCGGCCAATTCCTACAGCCTTTGCTCCGAGTGCGATGGCTTTAAAGATATCTGCGCCTCCACGAATTCCACTATCTAATAATACAGGGACTTGATCTTTAACGACATCCATGATAGAAGGCAATGCCGCAATGGTACTAATACTTCCATCTACTTGTCTACCGCCATGATTAGAAACCATAATTCCATCTACGCCATAATCTAGTGCTTTTTGCGCATCTGATGGGTGCAGTATTCCTTTTAAAATTATAGGTAATTTTGTACATGATCGCAAAAAAGCTAAATCCTCCCATTGTAGGGAAGGTCTAGAATATATGTTGATGAATTGGCGTACAGCTTTCAATGGAATTCCAGAAGTAAGATTATTTATAAAACCACCAGGATAAGTTTTGGCTAATGAAAATATAGATGAAATCGTGGTAAAGGTAATCGGAGGCTTTGTACTAATTCCTTCTTCAACCGTGGGCTGGTTGAGCATATCTAAGAAAACGGGATCAGAAGTATATTGTGCAATTCCTTTTCCTTGCAAAAATGGTAAATAGGCCAAGTCTAAATCTCTTGTCCGCCAACCTAAAAGCGTAGTATCTAATGTGACCACGATCGCAGTACATCCACATTTTTCTGCACGTTGAACGAGGCTTTTTACTAATGCATTACTTTTGCTCCAATACAATTGAAACCAACGCGGTTGATTTGCCATAGCTGCACTAACTTTTTCCATAGGTACGGAAGCTTGATTGCTAAAGATCATTGGAACTCCCATTGAAGCGGCGGCTTTTCCCACAGCTAAATCGGCTTTGGGATGAACCATTTCTAATACGCCCACAGGCGAAAGTAAAAACGGACTCGGTAAATGATGCCCAAATAATTCGATGGATGTATCCCGACTCGATACGTCTTTCAGCATACGTGGAATAATTTTCCATCGATCAAAATCGCTTCGATTTGATCGCATAGTCGACTCATTTCCTGCTCCGCCTTCAATGTAGCCAAAGGCTTGAGGATTCATTGCTTTTTTAGCCTTTTCCTTAAGTCTACAAAGATCTGTAGGTATCTTTGATTTTTTTCCAGCTAAGCCATTGATGTATATTGATTTTTGTCGATCTAATGCAGAATACTTTTTGGTCATGCCCCTTTGATTATTTATTTCCTAAGATAAAAAATCCATTGTTAAAACAGCGGATGGAAACTGAATTTTATTCATTAAAACCTTAACCATTGTTAAATTGAGCCTCTAAAATGAATCTTTTTTGTTAAATATGAGTTAAAAGGCATATGAAGGATTTTTTTACGTAAAAATGCTTATACATTGTATTGCTCCTTAGTTTAATATAATGATTTGATTTATTTACTCAGAACACCACCTGACCATGCAAAATCAACTGATTCTCCTATTATGTCTTCTTGGTATATGTAGAACCTCCTTTTCTCAAATTGTAAATGAAGCCCCCAAGCGTTTAAAAGCCAAGCGGATTGAAACCGCACCTAAAATAGATGGTATACTCAATGAAAATATTTGGGAAAATGTAGACATCGCGACTAATTTTATTCAACAAAGTCCAGTTCCAGGTAATCCAGCCGAACATGATGCAGAAATTAAAATCGTCTATGATAATACCGCAGTTTATTTGGGTGCCAGAATTCATGCGCCTTCTAAAGACAGTATTGCACGGGCTTTAACAGAACGAGATAGTGGAGGTAATACCGATTTTTTGGCTTTTATTATTGATCCATATCAAGACGGAAATAATGCCTTTGAATTTTCTATTACCGCAGCTGGGGTTCAATATGATGCAAGAGCTTCCAATAATGGAGGAGATAATAATTGGGATGCGGTTTGGCATAGCGCAGTTACTGTAGATGATACGGGTTGGACGGTAGAGTATAAAATCCCTTTTTCTGCCCTACGGTTTCCTGATAAACCTATTCAAGAATGGAATGTTAACTTTTTAGTTTCCCGTTTTTTTAGTGGAGAACGAATTTGGTGGAATGAATTAAAACCAGAAATTCAAGGCTGGTTAAATCAAGCTGGGATTGTAGAGGGAATAGAAAATGTGAAGCCTCCTGTTCGCTTATTCTTTTCTCCTTTTGTTTCGTTTAATGTAGATCATTTTCCCTATAATACGGATGGGGTGAAAAATACAAAACCTAGTTTTAATGCGGGGATGGATATCAAATATGGAATTAATGAAGCTTTTACGCTTGATATGACTTTAGTACCTGATTTTGGACAAGTTCAATCCGATAATCAAATCTTAAATTTATCTCCTTTTGAAGTTCAGTTTGCAGAACGTCGTCAATTTTTTACGGAAGGAACCGAACTTTTTAGCAAAGGAAATTTATTTTATTCAAGACGAATTGGAGGTACACCTAGTGGATTTTATGATGTGTATGGCGATGTACAAGAAGGAGAAACCATTCTTAAAAATCCTTCAGAGGTACAATTGTTTAATTCAACGAAAATATCAGGTAGAACGAATGGCGGATTGGGCATTGGGGTGCTTAATTCAGTTACAGGAGAAATGACAGCAGAAATTGAGGATGTCAATGGAGAAGTGCGTACTATAAAAACTGAACCATTAACTAATTATAATGTCTTTGTTTTAGATCAAAACTTAAAGAATAACTCCTATGTTTCTTTTATAAATACCAATGTGTGGCGAGAAGGTGAGGCATATGAAGCCAATGTGACGGGTAGTGAGTTTAATATTCGAAATAAGAAAAACTCGTATATGGTTTCTGGTTTAGCCGCTTTGAGCCAAAAGTATTTTACCAATTTATCGAATCCAGAACTAGGTTATCAAACGTCTTTGGCTATTCGAAAAACCAGTGGTCAATTTCAATTTTCGTTTGAGAATCAAATTCGAAATCACACCTATGACCATAACGATTTAGGATTTTTGCGGATTAATAATTCTATAGACTTTGAAGGATTTTTACGTTATAATATTTATAAACCAAAGAATGAGCGGTTTTTAGGTTCGTATAATGGGCTTCGTATTGAAAATAGTTATCGATATCATAATCCAACCACCTTTCAAAATTTAGCATTTATTTTATTCTCAGAAAACTCATATAGGAATTTTTGGCGTTCAGAATTTTGGACGGTTTTAGAACCCATTCTTACTTATGATTTCTTTGAACCCAGAAGAGAAGGACGATTTTATGAATTTCCAACTAATTATAATTTTGGCGGAAATTTCAATACAGATAATAGAAAAAAATGGATTGCTAATGTTTCTGCTAACTATCGACATTGGCCTAAAACTCCTCAAAAGCGAGCGAATATTAGAGGTGGGTTGAGTTACCAATTTACTGAAAAATTTAGAATGGAAGGAGGAGTAGGGGCTTTTAATTTTTTCAATGATATTGGTTATGCAGGTGTAGATGGAAATGATGATATTATTTTTGGGCAACGTGATCAATTTACTGTAGAAAATGTGGTCCGTGTCCTATATACCTTTAATAATAGAATGGGTTTAAATTTAAGAGCAAGACATTATTGGTCTAAGGCAATTTATGAAGACTATTTTTTATTGGATGAAGATGGACGATTAGCTAATACCAGTTATACAGGAATAGATGAAGAGGGAAATTCGATGCATAATGTCAACTTCAACGTATTTAATATTGATTTGATTTATCAATGGCAATTTGCGCCAGGAAGTCTATTATCTTTTGGATGGAAAAATGCAATCTTCTCTTCGGATAGAAATATTGAAGATGGATATTTTAGAAACATTGGAAGAACTTTCCAAAATGATCAAAACAATCTGTTTACATTTAGAGTGATTTACTTTTTAGATTTCTTAAGTTTAAAAAAGAAGAAAGGCTTAGACTAGCCTTTCTTCTTTTTTATGTTGGCTGATTTGGTAAGTAATTAATTCAATACTTGAATGGTAGAAGTCGTATCTAGTCCTTGTAATATTTCAATATTAATTCCATCAGATAAACCTGTTTTTACCAATTTCTTTTCTACTTCATTTTCTCCTTTTTTGATAGCGACTAAAGTGCTATCATTTTGGAAAATAATGTCCCGTTCTTTAATCGATACCACTTGTTTTTTTTCTGCTAAAATAATATCACCACTTGCACTATATCCCGCTCTTAAGAAAGTGGAGCTTTTAGGTTGAATAGCTGCTCGAATTTCGAATTTTACCGTTCCTTCTTCTAAGACTCCTTTCGGAGAAATATGCTCTAGCGAAGCATCAAATTCTTCATCTTCAATGGCGCCAACTTTTAATTTTAGTTGCATCCCTTCTTTAAGTTTTCCTACATCCGATTCGTCTACTTTTCCTTCAAAGATTAAGGAGTTCATATCTGCGATTAAAGCAATGCTGGTTCCTTCATTAAAATTGTTTCGTTCAATAACAGACATTCCTTCTTCAATCGGCATATCTAAGATCATTCCTTGTACAGTAGAAGTTACTACATTAGAAACTTGCTTGCTATTTTTAGATGCACCTTCCCTCAACAATTGTAAATTATTGATGGCTGCTTCCAATTCTTGAGCGCGAATATCTACTTCTGCTTCAAATTGTTTTAGACTTGCCGTAGATGAAATCTGCGCATTTTCAAAAGCGGCCTTTTTAACTTCTAAATCTACAACCGCAAGTTGATACGCTTGTTGAGAAATAAGTCCTTCTGCTAGCATATTTTTTTGGCGTTCTTCTTCCAATTTGGCTTGGTCATAACTCACTTTTGTTTGTTGAATATCTAAGTTCTGTGTATTCAAACTTTTTTGTCTAGAAAGCTCTCTTTGGGCTTCTTTGCTTCTAATTCTAGCCAATTCTACACTCGATTCTGCATTATTAATATTGACTGGAGAAGGGATCAATTTGATTTTTGCAATCTTCTGACCTTTCTTTACGATTTGCCCTGCTTCCGTATAAATCTTTTCTACAATACCAGAGACTTGTGGTTTAATATGCACCTCTTTCCTTGGTTTGATTGATCCTGTAGCCACGGTCTTTTTATAGATGTCGCTAATAAATGGATTCGTCCATTCCATAGGTTTTTCTGTTTGATTAATACCTGTATAAAAGTAGTAACCCAAAAATAAAGAGAGCAAAATAATAATTCCTAATGTACCGAATAAGCAACCTTTTTTCATTGTAAATTATTTATTTTTGTGAAGAGACTTTTTCTTCGAAAAGAAGACTGTCTAATATTTTTCTTAGTATAATTAAATTAAATTTTATTCGTCTTTTAATGCTTCTACAGGATTAATTCTAGCGGCTTGTAATGCAGGTAATAAACCCGTTAGTGCACCTGAAAAAATAAGGATAATAACCGCTCCAATAGCTACCGTCATATTAATTTCAGGATTGGCAAAAAATGCGCCTCCATCACCTGCTGCAAGTTTCATTAAGTAAACAATACTTACACTACAGACTAATCCTAAATAACCTGCAATTGAAGTGATGAATACAGATTCTAAAAGAATCATACTCACAATAGAACTTGGCGTTGCGCCCATAGCTTTGCGAATTCCAATTTCTTTTTTGCGTTCTTTCACTACAATAAGCATGATGTTTCCTACACCTATCACACCCGCCAATAGACTTCCAATACCTACAATCCAAACAATAAGACTAATACCAAAAAATAGACCTTGGAATTGTTTAAATTGTTCTTCTATATTTTCCGAACCTATCCCACGTTTATCATCAGGTGCAATTTTGTGTCGCTGTTTGAGCAAAGAAGTAATTTTAGGTTCAATAGAAGAGATCGCAATTTCTTTATGCATCGAACAAACAAACCAACTAATCTGATTCGGTTGATTGGTGATTTGTTGCGCCGTAGTCAATGGAATAATAATCTCTTCTTCATCTTCCCCTTCATTATCACCTACACGATCAGATTTAAAAATGCCTACAATTTGATATTCTGCTCCTCGAATTTTTATATATTTTCCTATAACTTCATCGTACGCTTTTTCCTCAAAAAGAATCTTTTTTACCTGTCTTCCAATGACCGCTGTTTTTCTCTTTAGATCGATATCTTTTTGATTAATAAACCGCCCTTTATCTACCGTAAATGCATCAATGTGTAAGATGGCAGGTAATTCTCCTCTTACTTGAAATGCACCTGAGTTTTTACCATTAATAATAGCACCAGTAGTCACATATAATCTTGGAGCTATGTATTCCAATTCTTTTTCATATCGATTTTGAATGGCTTCAATATCTTGTGAAGAAAATCGTACTCTTCTACCCGCGGGTAATCCTAAATAGGGCTTCTCCGTAGCCATAGGCCAAACATACATGCTATTGACTGCATGGCCGCCAAACATACCTAAAACACCATTTTCCAACCCTTTTCCTGCGCCCATCAAAATGATCAACATGAAGATTCCCCAGAAGACGCCTAATGCAGTCAAAAAGGTTCGAAGCTTATGCTTGCGAATGGTATTAAATATTTCTTGCCATTTATCTAAATCAAACATAGCTTAACTTTTCATTGCTTTAACTGGATGAATACGGGAAGCCTGAATCGCTGGGATTAAACCTGCAATAGCTCCGCTCAAAATAAGTAAAACTAAGGCGGTCAATACGACTGAAAAATTGACTTCGGGATCTCTGAAAAATTCCGTTTCAATTTTGTATTTATCCATAATAGATCGAATAGTATAAATTAATCCCACCCCTGTAATCATGCCGATATAACCTGCTACAGAAGTAATGAGAATGGCTTCTTGCACAATCATGCTAATGATGGAATAAGGAGTTGCACCAATCGCTTTTCTTACTCCAATTTCTCTTGTTCGATCTTTAACCACAATGAGCATGATATTACTAATGCCGATAACTCCAGCGATAATACTTCCAATGCCAACAAACCAAATGAAGCCTTGAATAAAGGAAAAGACGGTTTGAAATTCATTATAGTTTTCAAATAGATTTCGTATCGAAATCGCATTGCGATCCTTGATGTCAAATTTATGTCGAATGGCCATTTTACTGCGTACCGCTTGCTCTATTTCTTGACTCTCGGCCAAACTAGTCGTATTCATTGTGAAAATCAATTGATGAATTTCACTTCCTGTACTAAATGCTTTTTGCGAAGTGGTGATGGGTAAGTAGACCTTTTCTCGTTCTCGTTCATGCCCTTCATCGGTATAGATACCCACTACCTGAAAATCTACATTTTTAATTCGAATGTATTTTCCTAAAGCGTCTTCTTTTTCGAAAATGGCCTCTTTGACTAGATCGCCTATGATACAAACTTTACGTTCTTCTTCAATGTCAAATTCATTAATAAATCGGCCTTCAACTAAAATACTTTTCTCTAGAAATTGATGTGCGGGATGTACCGAACGAATATCAAAATTATGATCTTTGTTTTTGTAAATAATGTTACTATTTCCGCTGAGATAAAAACGCCCAGTCAAATGTTCTACACCTTCTACTTCGTTTTTTAATAAATTGTAATCTTCCTCATTAAACTTTAGTCTTCGACCTGGTGGTAATCCTCTATGAGGTAGGGTAGTTTGTGATGGCCTTAACCAAATGCTATTGATGGCATCATCCTTAAATCCATGCTCTGCGCTATTTTGTAATCCTTTCCCTGCACCCCATAAAATGATGAGCATAAAAATTCCCCACCATACACTTAATGCAGTTAGAAAAGTTCGTAGTTTATGGCGACGGATAGAATCGAATATCTCTTGCCATTTGTCGATGTCAATTATTCGAATCATAAGGTGTTTATATTGCCGTCTTTCATGTAAATTACTCGACGTGTTAAATCAGAAATATCTTGTTCATGGGTCACAATGATTACCGTAATCCCTTGATCATTTACTGCTTTGAAAAGATTCATTACTTCATAAGAAGTTTGAGTATCTAATGCACCAGTGGGTTCATCTGCAAGTAAGATTTTTGGTTGAGTCACTAAGGCTCTTGCGATGGCGACACGTTGCTGCTGCCCGCCTGACATTTCTGTTGGATGATGTTCTGCCCAGTCTTTTAGCCCAACCATTTCTAGATATTCTAATGCAATTTCTGCCCGCTTTTTTCTGGGTACTTTTTGATAGTATAAAGGAAGGGCTACATTTTCAACCGCTGTTTTAAAAGGAAGAAGATTAAACGATTGAAATACAAATCCAATCATTTGATTACGATAATTAGCCGCTTGTTTTTGACTTAGATTTTTTATTAAAGTATTGTCTAGATAATAAGAACCTTCATCATATCCATCAAGTATGCCCAAGATGTTCATCAAGGTAGATTTACCTGAACCTGAAGATCCCATGATCGAAGCAAACTCACCAGCTTCGATTTCTAAATCAATGCCTTTGAGTACATGTAGTTTGTTTGTTCCTATAGCATAGGACTTATGTATCTGTTCTAAACGGATCATACCAAATGAAATAATAAAATGAAATAATAAAGAGGATTACTTAAGTCAGGTATCACATGACTTACGATTCAGATCGTACAAAATAATCAAAAGGCGAGAGACCCACAATTTAGAAAAATATTTTTAGTCATTTATTCTTATTCGATAAAAAGTTGATTTTTTCCTACGAACGAATCAACTTTTTCTGCATT
>JAHDCJ010000120.1 GCA_020629935.1 Saprospiraceae bacterium
CAGATTATTATGTGCAAGTAAGTAGTGGAAGTGCAAGTGATCAAGGCGAAATTACCTTAACATTAGAAGGAGTAAACAACTGTGATGCTTGTGTAATCAGTGCAGAGTTAGTTGAAGTGCCGGCTGTCTCTTGTGGACAATATGTTCCTGGTCAACTGGTTCAGTTTTGTTATACTGTTACCGAATATAACTCTTCTGGTGTTAACTGGTTTCATGGAGTAATTCCTGAATTAGGCCCTGGATGGGATGCAAGTACGTTAACTCCTGTTTCTTTCCCTCCTTCATGTGATGGTTCTGGAAACTGGAATTGGTATCCCTCAGTTACCAGTACAAATACAGGAAATACTTATGGTCCAGGTTTTTTCTATGATTCTTCTATTGGAGGACCTTTAGATGGAAACCCAGGAAATAATTTTGGAGATGATTGTCAAGGAACTGTAGACTTTGAATTTTGTTGGACAGTAGAAGTGAATGATATTATGGTTATTTGTCCTCCAGTAGGATTGAGTAATGATTTATCAATAAATGTAAACACAACAGGGGATGCTGAATCTGGATCTTGGGGTACTGGTGGTTGTGAAGGAGACCCTAATTATATATTTAGTGCTACCGCGCAATGCTGTACTCCCCCAGATGTAATGGTAACTTCCACCCCTTCAGATTGTGCATTAGGGAATAGTGGAACCGTTGATGTATCTGTAACTGGAGGCGCTACTCCTTACACTTATACTTGGAGTGACATGAGTATTGGTGATATATCAAACCCAACTGGTTTAGCGCCTGGTAATTATAATGTAACGGTTAATACTGCAGATGATTGTCCAGTCATTGAAACGGTGACTATCGCAGAAATTGGTTTACTAAATCCAGGAACAACGGTATTACAAAATATTGAATGTGGGTCTGTCGCATTAGGAAGCGCTCAAGTAGTCAACACAGATGGCGTAGCACCTTATACTTATGAATGGGATAATGCAGAAACGACAGAAATAGCCACAAACTTAAATTTAGGTGATCATACAGTAACCGTTACAGATAGTAATGGGTGTACAGGGACTTCTATAGCAACAATATCGTTTACAGCATCAAATATTATGCTTGATGTAACCGCTTCGGAAGATACTATTTGTATTGGATCATCTACCATGCTTGCTGTTACGGGGGCCACAAATTATACTTGGGATGCTGATCCAACCTTATCTGATGTGAATTCAGCGAATCCTACAGCTACACCGACAGTGACTACCACCTATTATGTAACTGGATTTACACCAGGAGCAAATATTGTAGTAAACGGAGATTTTGAAGCAGGAAATACTGGATTTACAAGTGATTATGGCCCACCAATTCCTGGTGCTTTTGGAAATCTAAGTACAGAGGGAACTTACGCGGTGAATACCAATCCTAATATTGAACATGTCAATTATTCTAACTGCCCAGACCATACTTCGGGTACAGGGAATATGATGATTATGAATGGGGCAGGAATTGCCAATCAAAACGTTTGGTGTCAAACACTCGCTGTTGATGCGAATACCCCTTATTTATTTTCTACTTGGGTAGCTTCTGTAGAAGGAAGTAATCCTGCGGAATTGCAATTCTCAATAGATGGAGTATTAGTAGGGAATACCTTTAATGCCAATAATACCACCTGTGTCTGGGATGAGTTTTTTCAAATCTGGATTTCTGGTGCTAGTACCAATGTAGAATTCTGTCTAGTTAATCAAAATATAAATACTTCAGGAAATGATTTTGCTTTAGATGATATTTCTATTGTGCCTATTTGTTCGAATCGAGATAGTATTACAATTTATGTTTCTGACCCAATCATTAGTATTGACGGACAAACAGAAGCATTTTGTCCTGGTAATGCTTCAGGAACAGCTACCGTTTCTGCTTCTGGTGGATTTGTGGCTGCAGGTTACCAATTTGAATGGAGTGATGGACAAACAGATGCAATGGCTACAGGCTTGTTAGCGGGAATGTATACCGTTTCTGTTACCGATGATAATGGATGTGAAGCTACTTCTTCTGTAACCATAACAGAAATGCCCGCTCTAGTAGTAACGACGATGTTAGATGCCGATGCGACCTGTAATATGGGGTCTGATGGAGCAGCAACTGCTTCTGTCGTAAACGGTATGATGCCTTACACGTATGTATGGGATAATGGAGAAACAGGAGCTTCTGCCACTGCGTTAAATGCTGGAATTCATGTGGTTACTGTAGTAGATATGAATGGATGTGATGGAACAGCTTCGGTTACTATTGGAGAGCCTACTGCTTTGATGGCTACCTTTGATGTAGCAGATGTAAGTTGTGCAGGTGCTTTTGATGGAATAATAAATATTTCAGTTTCTGGTGGTACTATAACTGGAGATTGTGTCACCTACGCTTGGGAAGGAGCCGGAGGATTAGAAAGTAATTTAGAAGATTTAGCTGGAGTTGGTGGTGGAAATTATAATGTAACGATTACAGATTGTGCAGGATGTACGTTAATCACCAACGTTTCAGTCAATGAACCACCTCCAGTCATGTTAAATGTGACTACAGATCGAGATTCTATTTGTGCAGGCGAAAGTGTAAACTTAAGTGTTACTGGTGATGGAATGGATTATGCATGGACTCCAGAAGAAAGTTTGGATGATCCAAATTCAGCTACTCCAGTGGCAACTCCAACATCGACCACTACGTATTCTGTTTCCGCAACGGATTTGATTATGCCTGGAAACAGTATCATTATCAATGGTGATTTTGAAAATGGAGATGAAAACTTTACTTCTGATTATGATACGGATGGCACACTTGATGATCATGGTTATTATGTAGTAACTACAGATCCTAATTTGATAAATAGCTCGTATCCTTCTTGTATGGATCATACTTCAGGAATGGGTAATATGTTAGTTGCAGATAGCGATACGTTCCCAAATCAAAATGTATGGTGTCAAACGGTCAATGTGAAAGGAGGAAGAGAATACCAATTTAGCGCATGGTTTGCTAATTTGACTTCTGCAAATGCAGGAACGATTCAAGTCTATATTAATGACGAACCTTTAGCAGATTCTTTAGATTTACCATTTACTACTTGTGATTGGCAGGAATATACAGGTTCATGGTCTTGGCCTGTAGATACCACAGCAACCATTTGTATTGCCAATTTAGATACCTTATTTGTAGGCAATAATTTTGGAATAGATGACATTACGTTTAGTCCTATTTGTGTAAACGGAGCAGGCATTACCATTCATGTCTCCAATCCAATACCTGTATTGGTGAATAGCGTGAATTCTAGTTGTCCAGGCTTATGTGATGGGTCTGTAGAGGTAGAAGGAGTTGGCGGTTTTGGCCCTTATACTTTCCAATGGGATGGGAATGCGAATAATCAAACCACAGCCATTGCTACGGGATTATGTGCAGGATCTTATTCGGTAACCACCACGGATGATTATGGTTGTACTGGAATACAAAGCTTTACGGTAGGAGAAGATAATAATTTAACTTTAGTTACTTCAGCTTTGACTCCTGCTACTTGTGAAGGTGCAAATCCGGGTAGTGGAGATGTTACGGTTTCTGCTGGAACGCCACCATTTACATATTTATGGGAAAGTGGAGAAACGACTGCAACTGCGACTGATTTAGGTGCTGGAATACAAAGTGTAACCGTAACGGATGCCAATGGCTGTTTTAATGTAGCTACCGTTAATATTGCAACCACACCTTTACCTTCTATAGATATGGTGAATACGACTTCTGAACTTTGTAATGCGCAAGATGCAACAATAGATATAGATGCTTCTAATGGAACGGGAACATTAGAATATAGTCTTGATGGTATTACTTATCAAGCAAGTGATATATTTACTGGTTTAGAAGCAGGATCTTATACGGTATTTGTACGAGATACGGAAGGTTGTTTTACCTCAGCAACGGTTACAATTACTCGAACAGGTGACCTTGATCTTGATTTCATAGTTGAAGATACGAGTTGTGGCGAAGATAACGGAACCTTAACTATAACGCCTTTAGATGGTATTGCTCCTTACCAATATAGTATTGATAATGGAGCTACATTCAGCGCAGATCCAATATTTGAAAATCTTGGCGCAGGAGGTTATACGATTGTCGTGCTAGATGGAAATAATTGTGAAGGGAATACCACAGCAAATATTGCTGGTTCTTCTTCTCCAATACCCACCATTTCAGTAGATGGAATTATTAATGAAGATTGCTATGAAGAAGTGGCTGTTTTAGATGCAGGATTGTTTGATAGTTATGTATGGTCAACTGGAGATACTACACAAACAATTACCGCAGTAGTTGATGGTATTTATTCTGTTGAGGTAACGGATATTAATGGTTGTACAGGATCAAATCAAGTCAGTCTGAATTTCTGTAGCGAATGGGGTATTCCTAATGCATTTTCACCTAATAACGATGGGTTAAATGATACCTTCTTCCCAGAAATAAAAGGAAGTGTAGAGGTCAATGAATTTAAAATATTCAATCGTTGGGGAGAGGTAGTGCATGAAGGATTAGTAGATTGGGATGGCTTCTTTAAAAGCGAATTACAAGCGATGGATGTATATGTTTATCTCGTAACTTTCCAATATGCAGATGGTACTACAGAAACCGTAAGTGGTGATGTTACCTTAATTAGATAAACGAAAAAAATAGTAAAAGAAATGGGCTATTCCTGATAAAGGAATAGCCCATTTCTTTTTGACTTTAGGAAAAATCACTTCATAAAATCATATACTCGAATTTCCATTCCCTTTTCATCTTTGGTAATTAAGGTTTGTAGATTCATGTTTTGATTCATTTTATGATAAACCAAATCGACTAAAGTGCCATTGTCTACAAAGTCAGCAATTAATCGATCATATTCTAGATCTGGAGCTTTATTAGGATTATCAAAAATAGTTTGTAACTTTTTTTCAAATGTAGGAAAAGGAAAAGCTTTCGGAAAACCTAAAACACTTTTACAAATGACTAAAGTTTCCTCAAAAGAAGCTAATGGAAGCCGTAATAAAACATAAGGTTTAGGATGATCAGCATCTGGTTTTCCAACGTGATAATAGCAAGGGACTTTTAATTTATCTAATTCAAGCTTAAAGCTATATAAATCTAAGGGAGCTATACTTTTGATTAGAGGTATTAAAGAAAACCCATCAGATTTTACAAAACCACTTTTCCCATTGTATTTTACAGGAATCATGGTATTGTGCATTTTTAATTTAGATTGATTAGAAAATATTTTGACGGAGTTTCCATAGAGAATTTCTGCAATTACTGCTGAGCTATCATTGGACGCGGCAAAAAGTGGCGCTGGTGTTTCTAAATGATAAAATAAAATACTTTCTACAGGTATTGGAGAGGAGAGAAGATTCAAATCTGCGGTGGTGCTAGTATTCACATCTCCCTGATTACAAGCAGCAAAAAGTAAAACTATCATTAAGGATAAAGTAAATGTTTTCATCATTTAGTGATATATGGTTTGAGGTGAGATAATATTTTTTCTGTGGCACCCAGATGATTTGAAATATAGTTTTTAATCACCATTTGAGTATCTTTGTAGAATGTGGGCTCTTTTAATTTAATAAAGGTATCAATGAGTTCTTTTGAATTGGAAACCGTAAAAGCACCATTCTGTAATACAAGATCAACCGCTTCGTCAAATTGTTGAAATTTAGGACCAAAAATTACAGGGATTTCATGGATGAATGCTTCTTGGGTATTATGGATTGCTTTTCCAAATCCTCCACCAATGAATGCTAAGGTTCCATATGGGTAAATAGAAGAAAGAATTCCTATGGTATCGATTAATAATACAGAAGTCATATTTTTGAAATCCCTTTTTTCTAGGGTTGACCAAAGGGATAATCTTTCTCCATATTGCTTTTGTAAAGCGTCTAGCTTATTGGCTTGAATTTCATGAGGTGCAATAATTAATTTCCAATTCTTAAAGCATGGATGTTGAAATAATTTGAATATTAATTGTTCATCTTTAGGCCAAGAACTACCTACAATTAAACAAGGACTTTTTCCTATAAAGCGTTCAACTTTTGGAAGTTTTTTACCTTCTAATTTAATTTGATTCACGCGATCCATTCGGGTATCTCCTGTTGGTGTAACTTGGGAAATATGATGTTTGTTTAATAGTTTTTTTGAGCTTAAGTTTTGAACAAAAAAATGATCAAATAGAGAGAGATTTTTTTTGAAAAAATGACCGTAACTTTTAAAAAAATACTGATCATTTCGAAACCTGCCTGAAATTAAAAAGAGTGGGATTTTTCTTTTTTTTATCGAAGAAATAAAATTTACCCAAAACTCATACTTTACAAAGATGACTAAGGAAGGTTTAACAATATCTAAAAATAGGTTGGTGTTTTTGACTAAATCTAAAGGTAAATAACACACATGATTGGCTTGTGGATAATTTTTTCTGATTTCATATCCTGAAGGAGAAAAAAAGGTGATTAGAATATGTTTGTTTGGATATTGATTTTTTAGTTGTTCTATTAAAGGCCTTCCTTGTTCAAACTCACCTAATGAAGCACAATGAAACCAAATAGGCTGATTCATATTATGCATAGCTTTCTCCAAAGAAGTACTCCAATTTCTTCTACCTGTTACCCAAAGCTTAGCTTTTTTGTTGAAAAAATGCGCTATAAAAATACCTAAGCCATAAAGTCGAATAATAGCATCATAAAGGAATTTCATAAATAAAAACTTAGAAATAACTTTTTTGATCTCCATCATTATGGTAAATCGGTAACGTCCATCCTATTTTTAAACCATAATACATGTCAAAACGATTTTTAGTGTCTACTTGCATGGTACTAAAATCAAAATCTCTTCTACTTTTTGTAAATCCTTCTTTAAATTCGAATCCTACAATAAAATTGACTAGTTTATTTTTACTAAAATGTCGATAGCCTAAAAATTGTTTTAAAGCCAATCCGTTGGTTAAGCGATCATAACCTTTTTTATATTCTGGAGTCAATTGTGGGACTGGACTGGCTTCATCAATTTTGATTTTGTGCTGTAAAAGTCCTGCCCCTAATGCAAAACGAATCCCTGAGTGTGGATTTTTTTCAATTATAGGAATAGTCACTGCGGTATATCCACCCACATACCATCCAAATTGGCCTAACCCAACTTCTACAAATTCTCGATTTTCTCCAATTAAAGCTCCTTCAGGTGTTCGAATTATCGATAAAGGATCTTCATTTACTGACCGTCCAAAAATAACAAAGGACTCTACTCCAGCGGAAAAGATACCAAACATTTGTTCTACATTAATCCCAACCGTGGAGTTGGAACCAAATCGTTTAGATAAATCTCCAGCAGGAAGATCAAAGCCAAAAGTAACATTGATTAAGGTGGGAGTAAAAAGTTTTTTCCCATTTTCTTCTTCTAAAGGTTGACCAATTAGAGAAATACTCGTCACAATGGAGAAGATTAAGAAGATCAATTTTTTCATATAAAGATTATTTGTCAACAAAGTAAATCAAAATGCTGCAAAAATCGTGCGGAAGTGCAGGTAAATTTACGAATGAAGATTTTTTTGAGCTAAATCACATTTTATTTATTGATAATTTTAACAAAAAAAACATCATGTTAAAGAAGTGTAGTAGAGGAAATCTTTTTAATGAAAAAATAAATTTTGAACTATAATATCCGTATATTTGCGGTCTAATTTACTAAAATGAGCTTAATTCCAATGGTTGATCTTCATAATCAATATCTTCAGATACAGTCTGAAGTAGATGAAGCTATTACCAAAGTGATTAATTCATGTGCATTTATTAATGGTGCAGAAGTAAAAGCCTTTCAAAATGAATTATCCGGTTATTTGGGTATTGATCATGTTATTGCTTGTGGGAATGGAACGGATGCTTTGCAAATTGCTTTGATGGCATTAGATTTAAAGCCAGGAGATGAAGTAATTACCACACCTTTTACCTTTGTAGCTACCGCGGAGGTTATTGCTCTATTGGGTTTAAAACCTGTTTTTGTCGACATAGATCCAACTAGCTACAATATGGATGCGAACAAAATCGCGCCTTTAATCACCTCTCGAACTAAATGTATTATACCTGTTCATCTTTTTGGACAGTGTTGTGATATGGAACCTATTTTAGCTGTTGCCGAAGAAAATGGCCTATTTGTTGTTGAAGATAATGCGCAATCTATTGGCGCTTATTATACTTTTTCTAATGGGGAAAAGAAAATGGCAGGTACGATGGGAGATATAGGTTGTACTTCTTTTTACCCAACTAAAAATTTAGGCGCATTTGGTGATGGAGGTGCATTGTTTACAGCAAATGATCAGTTAGGAAAAAAAATAACAAAAATTGTCAATCATGGATCTTCTATAAAATATTACCATGATGAAATTGGAGTGAACTCTCGTTTAGATAGTATCCAAGCGGCGATTTTAAGAATTAAGTTGAGAAGACTAGATGCTTATAATGCGGCGCGATCAAAAGCAGCTTCCATTTATGATGATTTATTAAAATCAGTGGATGGTGTAAAGATTCCAAAGACAATGAAATTTACTACGCATGTTTATCACCAATATACTATTTGTTTGGATGAGGGAAGAGAAGAAGTTCAAACTGCCTTGAAAGAAATGGGTGTTTCTTCCATGGTTTATTATCCAGTGCCTTTGCATTTACAAGATGCATACAAGGTTTACGGATATAAAAAAGGGGACTTCCCCATTTCGGAAAAGCTTGCTAATCAAGTGTTGTCTTTACCGATGCACACGGAACTTACAGAAGAGATACAAGAAACAATAATAACAAAATTAAAAACGATTTTACTTAAAACTTATATATCATGAAAATAGCTGTTGTTGGAACAGGTTATGTTGGTTTAGTAACAGGTACATGTTTTGCTGAAACAGGAAATCAAGTGATCTGTGTCGATATTGATGCAGATAAGGTTACTAGAATGCAAAACGGAGAAGTTCCTATTTATGAACCAGGCTTAGAACTTATGTTCGAGCGTAATACAAATGAAGGTCGTCTTTCATTTACAACCAATTTAAACGATGCTATTGAAGAGGCAGAGATTATTTTCTTAGCATTACCTACTCCTCCAGGCGAAGATGGTTCTGCTGATTTATCTTATATCTTAAAAGTTGCCGCAGATTTAAGTCTTATTATTAAAGATTATAAGGTCATTGTAGACAAAAGTACAGTACCAGTAGGTACTTCTGAACGAGTGCATGCTGCACTTGCGACTCATCTTGATGAAGCTCTTTTCGATGTAGTTTCAAATCCAGAATTTTTAAGGGAAGGAGTCGCTGTAGATGATTTTATGAAGCCTGATCGAGTAGTTATTGGAACGAGTTCGGAACGTGCTCAAAAAACAATGGAACGCTTATATTCTCCTTTTGTACGACAAGGTAATCCAATTATTTTTATGGATGAACGTTCTGCAGAAATGACGAAATATGCAGCCAATTCATATTTAGCTACACGAATATCTTTTATGAATGAAATCGCTAATCTATGTGATCGAGTAGGGGCCAATGTAGATAATGTTAGAAAAGGAATGGGTACAGATACACGTATTGGAAAACGATTTTTGTTTCCAGGTGTAGGATACGGAGGGAGTTGCTTTCCTAAAGATGTACAAGCTTTGGCTAAAACAGCAGAAGAAAATGCTTATGATTTTAAGATATTGAAATCAGTAATGAATGTAAACCGTATTCAAAAAACGGTAATGGTTCAAAAAATGTTGGATTATTTTGGCGATGACTTAGGAAATAAAACCATTGCTGTTTGGGGATTAGCCTTTAAACCCAATACCGATGATATTCGAGAAGCGCCTGCATTATATATAATTAAAGAGTTATTGGATTTAGGTACAAAAGTTCAGGTTTATGATCCAGAAGCAATGGATCATGTAAAAGCTGAATTTGGTGATGCCATTACCTATGCTTCAAACCAATATGAAGCGTTAGAAAATGCAGATGCGTTGGCTATTATCACAGAGTGGAGTGTATTCCGTACCCCAGATTTTAGCGCATTAGATCGTATGTTGAGTTCTAAAGTAATCTTTGATGGACGAAACGTATATAGTTTAGATCAAATGAAAGAGCGAGGATATCATTATGTAAGTATAGGAAGACAAACTATATCAAAAGGTCAATTATGCAAAAACGAGTATTAATAACAGGTGCCGCTGGATTTTTAGGTTCTCATTTATCTGAACGGTTTATCAAAGAAGGGTATCATGTTATTGGAATGGATAACTTGATTACAGGTTCATTATCTAATATTGAACATTTGTTCAAATTGGAGAATTTTGAATATTATCACCATGATATTACCAAGTTTGTACATGTTCCTGGTGAATTAGATTATATTCTTCATTTTGCATCTCCAGCTAGTCCTATTGATTATCTAAATCTGCCCATACAAACCTTGAAAGTAGGAGCAATGGGTACGCATAACTTACTTGGCTTAGCTCGAGTAAAAAAAGCGCGAATTCTTGTGGCTTCTACTTCGGAAGTCTATGGAGATCCATTAGTACATCCACAAACAGAGGATTATTGGGGAAATGTAAATCCAATTGGTCCACGTGGAGTATATGACGAAGCAAAGCGGTATCAAGAAGCCATTACCATGGCCTATCATAATGTACATCAAGTAGAGACGCGGATTGTCCGTATTTTTAATACTTACGGACCTCGAATGCGTACAAATGATGGCCGGGTTTTACCTGCATTTATGTCGCAAGCCATTCGTGGAGAAGATCTTACTTTATTTGGAGATGGATCACAAACGCGGTCATTTTGTTATGTAGATGATTTGGTAGAAGGGATTTATCGATTATTATTAAGTGATTATCATCTTCCCGTAAATATTGGAAACCCTGACGAAATTACAATCAAACAATTTGCTGAAGAAATTCAGGCTTTAGTAAATCCAGATATTAAAATTGCGTTTAAACCACTTCCAAAAGATGATCCTAAACGTAGACGTCCTAATACCGACCGAGCCAAATCTATTCTAGATTGGTCTGCAAAAGTAGATCGAAAAGAAGGTTTAGAACGCACTTATAAATATTTCAAAACGGTAGTAAAGTAAGAGATTTAAGAATCTAAATTTTATTTATGTCAAAGAAAACAATATTAATAACTGGAGGGGCAGGATTTATTGGATCGCATGTGGTTCGTCGGATGGTGCAACATTATCCAGACTATACGATTGTTAATTTAGACAGTTTGACCTATGCTGGAAATTTAGAAAACCTGAAAGATGTAGAAAAAAAGTCTAATTATGTCTTTGAAAAAGGGGATATTGTAGACGCAAAATTTATTGATCAAATTTTTGAGAAATATTCAATTGATCAGGTGATCCACTTGGCTGCCGAGTCGCATGTTGACCGATCTATTCATAACCCTAGATTGGCTGTAGAAACCAACATCATGGGCACCATCAATTTATTGACTTCTGCCCGAAATTCATGGAAAGATAATTTTGAAGGTAAGCGATTTTATCACGTATCAACAGACGAGGTTTATGGTTCTTTAGGAGCGGAAGGTTTTTTCGTAGAAGAAACGCCCTATGATCCTAGATCTCCATACTCCGCTTCAAAAGCAGGTTCTGATCATTTGGTTCGCGCTTTTTTTCACACCTTTAATTTACCAATTGTTATTTCCAATTGTTCTAATAATTATGGTTCTCATCAATTCCCAGAAAAGTTAATTCCTCTTTTTATAAATAATATAAAAAATGAAAAACCTTTGCCTGTTTATGGCGATGGTAAATATACCAGAGATTGGCTTTGGGTTGAAGACCATGCTTCTGCTATAGATACGATTTTTCATAAAGGAAAGAATGGAGAAACTTATAATATTGGAGGCAATAATGAGTGGAAAAATATTGATTTAATTCATCTTCTTTGTGATCAAATGGATGAAGCTCTAGATCGTAGTACCCATTTCTCCAGAGGATTGATTACTTATGTAAAAGACCGCCCTGGTCATGATCGTCGTTATGCAATTGATGCATCTAAATTAAAGAATGAGCTAAATTGGGAACCTTCAGTTACTTTTCAAGAAGGTTTAAAAAATACAATTGATTGGTATTTGAAAAATGAGGATTGGTTAAATAATGTCACCTCAGGTTCCTACCAAAGTTATTACAAAAAACAATATTCATAAAATATTATAAAAGATATGTTGCGTCCACTACTATTAACATTAACCCTCTTTATTTTTACCTTTTCTTTAAAGGTAAATGCTCAGATAGATGATCCAAAAATTTTAGATCAATTGGATCAACAAGGATTAACTCCAAAGGAAGCGAAAGAAAAGCTTTTAAATGAAGGTTATACAGAATCTCAAATACGGACGGAATTAGAAGTAAGAGGAATGTTACCACCTGAGCCTGTGGAAACTCCAGAGGAACGAATTTTAAAAGAACAAAGAAAAATTCGCAATGATAATAATAGTAATAATAATAATGTTCCTGAAACTAAACCTTCAGAAGCTGCTCCGTATATAGAAGTAGAAACAGTTCCAGTAGAAAAATCAAATGAACGTTTAGTTTATGGAAAGGAAATGTTTAGAAATAAAACGCTTTCTCTTTTTGAACCCGTAGGAAATTTTAAAGCTCCATTTGATTATATCGTCGGTGCAGGAGATGCTTTTACTGTTTCTATCTGGGGAGAATCGGAGTATGGAGGAAGTTATGATGTAAATTCAGATGGATACATTAAACCAATGCAAATGCCACGGATTTACTTAAAAGGATTGACTTATGCACAAGCAAAAGAAGCGATTATTTCTAGTTTTGGCAAAGTAGTAGATTTGAGAAGTGGAACAAGTAATATAGAAGTATTGTTGAGTTATTCAAGACCTATTACTATTGGTATTTATGGTGAAGTTGAAAATCCTGGAACATATACTTTACCTGCTTTAAATTCATCTGTCAATGCCCTTGTAGCTGCTGGAGGACCCAATGATGTGGGGTCAGTTAGGAATATAAAAGTGATGAGGAAAGGAGAACCAGATAAGCCAGTTGATATATATAAGTTTTTATTAGACCCTTCTAATGATGACAATATATATTTGCAAAATAATGATATCATTTTCGTTCCTGCTTTAGAAAAAACAGTAGAAATTAAAGGAGGAATATACCGTCCTGAATTATATGAGTTAAAAGATAATGAGGGATTGACCGATTTGATAAAATTCGCTGGAGGATTAAGACCAGAAGCCTATAAAAGCAATATTCAAATAAATCGCTATGAAAAAGACGAAAATAAAATAGTGGATGTTAAGTTAACAGAATTATTACGAACGAATAGGGATTTTATACTCAATGATGGAGATAAAGTTGAAGTATTTAAGATTAAAAGTAAAATTGAGAACTATGTAGAAGTTAATGGGGCAGTTGAAGTACCAGGAAAATTTGAATTAAGAAATGGAATGCGAGTTTTAGATATTGTCAATAAAGCTAAACTTGAAACAGATGCAGTTTTAGATCAGGTGTATGTCTTAAGAAAGGAAAATGATTTAACCAAGAAGTATGTTCGAGTAAATTTAGACGCAGCATCTAAAAATCCGAATTCACCTGACAACTTGATTCTTAGACCTGAAGATATTATTCGAGTAGAATCTAAATCTTCATTTATCACAGATTTTAAAGTTTCAATTAAGGGAGAGGTAAGACAAGGAGGATCATTTGAGTATGATAGTGATTTGAGAGTAAGCGATTTGTTGTACTTTGCAGGAGGATTAAAAAGAGAGGCGGCAGATGTTGCCATCATAAAAAGAGTTTTACCTGATAATACGATCTTTTTTCAACGAGTTAATATCAGAGAAATTAGCTTAGACAAATCTATTGAAGAAAATCTATTACTAGCACCTAAAGATGAAATTGAGGTCTTTCCCAAAGAACGTTTTATAGATGTTACTACTGTTAAGATTTTTGGTGCAGTTCGTAATCCAGGTGAAATTCCATTTAATTCTGGTATTACCATTAAGGATGTCTTATATTTGTCTGGAGGATTAAAAAAAGAGGCTGCGAATAATAGAATTGAAGTGTCTAGATTAATTCCAAATGAAGAAGAAAGTTCAAGTGTGGTTATTGCAACTTTAACAATAAATGATAGTCTTGATTTAGAGACAAAAGGAGAGTTTTTGTTAGAGCCATTAGATCAAATTTTTGTTCGAACACTTCCAAATTATGAGGTGCAAAGAAATGTCGAAATTTCAGGTGAGGTACTTTTCCCTGGACTCTACCCAATCCTTTCCAATAGCGAAAATATTTTGAGTTTAGTTGAACGAGCTGGAGGCTTATCTCCGAATGCATTTCCAGAAGGAGCCAAGCTGTTAAGAGTAGAGGATGGTATTGGATATGTTTTGCTTAATCTAGAAGAAGTTTTAGATAATCCTAGTTCTCGATTTAATTATGTTTTGAAAGAAGGAGATGTAATTTCAATACCTAAATTGAAAGATCTTATTTCTATAAAAGGTGCCATTAAACATCCAGATATTAGTGCAGTAAAACAAATTAATGTTCCTTTTCATAAAGGAAAAAGGGCAGACTTTTATATTAAAAAATATGGGGCAGGAATAGATCGTAAAGAAAAACGTGGTAGACAACGGCTCGTTTTTGTGGAAGGTCCAAATGGAAAAGTTGAAAAAACAAGAAGACGTTTGTTGGTCAAAGTTTTTCCAAAAGTAAAAAAAGGATCTATTATTTCAGTTGAGTCTAAACCGATGAAGGAGAAAAAAGGACCTAATGGGGACGCAAAAGAAAAGCCTAACTGGGGAGAAGTATTTGCAGCAGTCCTTGCACAGACCACAGCAGTCGTTACTTTAATTGTATTGGTTGACAGAGCTTTCACAAAAGAATAAAATGGAATACGAATTAGAAGAAGAAAAAAAATCAGAAATTTCTATAGTAGAGATTATTGAATTATCTAAAGAATACGGTTATGAGGTAATTCGAAAAATATGGATCGTTCTACTTCTAGGGATTATTATTGGTGCTTATCTTTATACTAAAGAAAGTAATGAGAAAACGATGTATACTTCTTCTTTAACATTTACTCAAAATAAACCGAGTAGTTCTTCAGGAGGAATTTCTTCCATAATCGGCCAATTTGGTTTGGAAAGTGGCGAAAGTGGTGGTGCCACTAAAATGCTAGAGATGCTTTACTCTAGAAAAGTACTTAAAAAAGCCTTGTTTAGAAAAATTAAAATTGATGAAAAAGAAGACTTTGTAATAAATCATTATTTAGATTTTAGTTTCAGAGAAAAATGGAAAGATACTCCTCGAAAAGATTTTTACTTTACAAGTGACTCTATTGATCCTTTAAATAGAGATGAAAACGGCGTATTGCTTGCTGTAATTAGGAGAATAAAAGTGCTTCATCTAACCCATGAAATTTCTCCAGGCGAAATTATTTTGTTAAAATTTGAATGCGAATCAGAAGAGTTCAGTTTTAATTTTATTAATATTTTATATAATGAACTTAAAGGATATTATATTGATGAATCCATCAACAAACAGTTAGAAACCTATAACATGTTACAGGTTAGAACGGATTCATTGGAAAAAGAATATAGATCAATTGAGTATAGATTAGCTCATTTTCAAGATACTAATAAAGGTATCTTTAAACGGACTTCTATGGTTCAAGAGTCCGAATTAATTAGAACAGTGAGCTTTCTATCTGCTTTATACAACGAATCTTTAAGAAGTACTGAAAGTGCTCGTTTTGCTTTAATTAATCAAACGCCTTTTTTGCAAGAGCTAGACCTTCCTATTTATCCACTTAGTAGTGAATCCCCTAGACCTATTTATCAAGGAATTTTAGGCCTACTCGCAGGAATGTTCCTAGGAATTTCAATTGTTTTAGGCTTAAAGTATTTAAAGGATAAAATGGGTGATAATTTAGGCAAGACTGAAACCGAAACAACAAACGATTTCGCTTAACTTTCAATAGCTGCAATACCTGGTAATTTTTTCCCTTCTAAAAATTCTAACATGGCGCCTCCTCCTGTGGAAGCATAGCTTACACTATCTGCTAGATTCATTTGGTTTAATGCAGAAACGGAATCTCCTCCTCCTACAAGTGAAAAACTACCTTCTTCTGTTGCTTCTACAATACATTTACCTACAGATAAAGTCCCTTGCTTAAAGGCTTCCATTT
>JAHDCJ010000121.1 GCA_020629935.1 Saprospiraceae bacterium
GGATAACCAGGACTTGAACAAGATCCTTCTGTATTATAACAACCATCAATGGCTGTGTTATTTCCGTTCCAAACACAAGCATGGGTGTGTCTTGAACCAAATAAGTGTCCCATTTCGTGGGTGAATACTTCTACTGTCCATGAGTACGTAGGCACATTGGCATAAGAAGATTGAATTCCACTAAAGCACATACTGTTATCTATATTTGAATTACAAATACCAGAAAAGCCAGCAGCAATTCCACCACTACCTTTAAAAGAAATTAAGTGTCCAATATCTCCATTGAATGGATTTGAATTGCTGTAGGCCGCTTGGAATCCATTAAGGAAGCCCGAAGCATCTGTTCCTGAGTAAGGACTAGCGGTAGTCCAGACATACATTTCTGAAAGGCCAATGGTAATATTTTCATTTGCATAAAGTACTGCGGATTGATTAAATACTGCGGTTACCCAACTTTGAGTATTTGATCCTTTATTGGCATAGATATCATCGTTGACTTCAACAAAAATTCGTACGCAATCTCCTACTGCACGAATAGCTCCATCCGCAGGAAGTACATCACTCTTTTTATAAGGGATGTTATCATCTTCCATAATACAATCTGCATTGGGAAGTGGAATTAAATCATCATCAGCATAAATAACATATTGATTGGTTCGCATATTTTCCATTTTCCCAACGACATAATCGCCTTGATCGTCTGAAAACAGACCAACGATTTCATCATTGAAAATACTAAATGCTGCAATAGAGTTTGTTTCTCCTTTTACGATACCTTGGTAGTGAATTCCTAAATCGCCTTTCAAGGTTTCGCCTGAACTTGTTCGAACTTGAAATCCAGGGGAGAAAATATTTACTTTAACCAATTCCAATTCTACATCACCTCGATCTAAAGTAGGAATAGTTAAGGTCATGTTCATGGGTTCACTTTGTCGGGTAGAAAGTACTTGATCTAAATCTAAATCAACGACCGCTCCTTTTCGAAGCACTTCATCAAATTCTACTAAATCAGTAGTCGGTTGTCTGAAGCTATTTTCAAATAGATTAACCGTTCGAAATGCAGCTCCATTATTTTTTTCTGTTTGAACCAATTGATTCAATGGTTTTTGACTTTGACCTTGCATAGTCAGTGAAAAGCCTAAACTAAAAATCAATAGCAATAAGCATGGGAGGAATAGTTTGTTCATGGTGGTTTGTGTTTTGGGTGAGTAAATAGTGTTTATTATTTGACAGCGGAAAAGTATTATTAATTTCCACATATACAAAAAAAACACATCCAACACAAAACCTTTATGATGCAAAAATGACAAAGTTTTATTAGGTCAATCACATGAATGTCAAAATGATATTGCAATTAAATATAACTTTTCATTTTACAAACAAGTGACATTAAACAGACCATATTTTATAATAGAATTTATTCTACTTTCAATTACAAAATTACACAAATAGACATAAACCCAAATAAAAATCCGTATTTTCGTGATTTAAACAATATAAATAACAAAAACACGGATTTATAATAAGAAAATAAAACTTTATTCTTCTGCCTTATATCTGACATCCATATGAATCCATAAAGATCGTGCTAATCGAATAAACTTAATATAAGTCAATGCACAAAGAAGGATGGTAAGGAACATTGTAGCGGCCATAGACCACTTAAAATAAAATACGCCTAAAAAGGCAATGGGCAAAATTAAGGCTGAAAATAATAAATACGAAACATACATCGCTCCTACATAATAGCCAGGCTGTGGAATAAATTCTAGCGTACAGTTTGCACAAGTCTCATGCATATTTACGGGTTTACTCAGATCTATAGGTTGTACAAAAAGATCACTCTTCCTACACCTTGGACATTTGTATTTTAATATGCTTTGAACGACATTCATTTTATATGACTAAGCTTCAATTAAGATTTTATTCTTTTTTCCATTTTCTAAAAATAGAAATCGATCATTAATCAGATCATTGGATTGAATAATATATTCAGTATCCTTAATTTTTTCTTTATTAATAGAAACCGCATTATTTTTTATCGCCCGTCTTGCTTCTGATAAGGAGGCACAAATTTGGGTTTCATTTAACATTTCCACTAATTTAATCTCCTTACTCATATCTACTTTAAAAGCGGGGATTTCTTTAGAAATCGCAATAAAATCTTGATTGGCAAATTCAAACAAACGCGCTTTAGACATTTTTTTATTAAAGAGCATTTCCGAAACCTTTTTTACTGAATCATAATCTGCGGGTGAATGCACAAAGCAAGTCAATTCTTTAGCAAGAAATTGTTGTGCCAAACGTTTTTCAGGTGCGGCGGCATGCTCTGCTTCTAAAGCTTCAATTTCTTCTTTTGTAGACATAGAAAATCGTCTCAATAAAGGCCCCATCATCTCATCAGATGAGTTTAACCAAAATTGGTAGAATTTATATGGAGAAGTCATTTCTGGATCAAGCCAAATATTTCCGCCCTCTGATTTTCCGTATTTTGTACCGTCAGGTTTTGTCAACAAAGGTGTAGTAAAAGCAAAGACTTCCTTGTCTGATGTTCGACGTACCAACTCTGTTCCTGTAGTGATGTTCCCCCATTGATCAGAGCCTCCCATCTGCAACACACAATCATGATGATCTGCAAGATGCTTAAAATCATAGCCTTGAATCAATTGGTAAGTAAACTCAGTAAAGGATAAGCCCGTAGCCAATCTAGTTTTCACTGAATCTTTAGACATCATGTAATTGACGGTAATATGTTTCCCAACATCACGTATAAAATCAAGGATATTCCAATCTTTGTAAAAATCGTAGTTATCTAAGTAGATGGCTTTATTTTCTCCTTCTTCAAAGTTTAAAAGTTTGCGCACTTGTTTTTCAACATTTTTCATATTGGCATGCATAACCTCAATATCCAATAACTTTCGTTCATCTGATTTTCCAGAAGGATCGCCAATTCTTCCTGTGGCTCCACCAATAAGTACGATAGGTCGATGCCCTTTAGATTGCAAAATTTTAAGCAACATCACCTGCATAAAATTACCAATGGTCAACGAAGGAGCTGTCGGATCAAAACCGATATAAGCCGTTACCATTTTATCATTAAAGATCTTTTCTGTACCAGGTTTGAAGTCTTGCACTAGACCACGCCATTGCACTTCATCCCAAAATCCATTTGCCATAATTTGTATTTTTTAAATAAGGGTGTAAAGATAAAAAAACTCCACGTTTATTTATCTTAATTTAGTTTCTATATGTTTTTCGTATCCTTGTAATTTGGGGCTTCCCCTATCGGGGCAGTCCTTTCTGGGCGCGGCATTCGCCTTGGTGCTACGCACTTCGCTACGCTCTCCCTCCAAGCACTTAAGCCAAGTAAGAGACGGGAATGTTCTGTTAAAGGTAAGATTGTATTTACTGATACTTTAGTGAGTGATCAAAACCTTTTCGGTTGTTTGATAAGAAGGCGTATTTAATTTAAGATAATAATATCCAGTGGGAAGGTTAAAGGTAGGTAGATAAATATTAGCGGCTGTCGTTTCTTGATTAAAAACTATTTGGCCTTGTCCATTAAATAATGTAATCTGTTTCATCTCTTCAATATTAAAATTGATTTGGATATTTAATTTACCTTTTGTGGGATTTGGAAAAATTTGAACAAGTGCTTCTGGAGCAAAATGAATTACTTGAGTATCACTATATTCAAACGTACCATCTCTATCCACTATCTTTAATCTATAATAGTTATTCCCTGAAAATAGTTCAATATCTTCAAAAGAATACGTACGAATTTCATTGGTACCATTCGTACTTAACTGTTGACCTATGGTCATCCAATTTTCTCCAGACTGGCTTTTTTGAATTTCAAAATGACTAAAATTTATTTCAGAAGCAGTAGTCCAATGAAGAAATGCGGATCCATTTTGTGCACGTGCATTAAAAGAAATAAGCTCTACAGGTAGAGCCGTAGAACCTAAATTACCTTTTACTGCAATCACAATAGCTACATCTTTATCAAATGCTCGATCAATATCAAAAGCATCTTTTTGTAAAGTAGCGATATTGGTAGCATTGGGATGTTGAAAAGACATCATCAAATATTTATAATCTGGAGTGAAAGTAATCCCTGTAGGTTCTGATCCCAAAGGAGAAATACCAAACAATTTCACCTTAGGAATAGCTTGCGTATGTCCTTCTTCGACAAGCCAAATATATTCGTTACTTCCATCTTGTAAAACCCACAGATTTCCTAAGTCGTCAAATGCAAGGTTGTCATTACCGGTACCCCAATTGGCTAGAGTAGATCCTCCTGCATGATCAATAAGATAACTAGTACCCCCTACATAAGTTTCAAATCCAGCGACGGAGGTTCCTATTATAGGATCACTATCTTGAAGACGATAAACTCGATTTTCATTTTTAACCGCTAAATAAACTTGACCATCAATCGGACTAATTTCTACATCCTCTATTGCATTAAAGACCTTGGCTCCTTCATTGGCGGATTGACTTAACGTACTATTTTGTTCAGCTGGAGTTGTGTTATCTAAAAGCACCCATTCTCCAGTGGTAGGTGTTAGTTCTTTATATACATATAAACTTCCCGAACTAAAGTCTTCTGCTACATTGGCAACAAATTTATACAAATATCCTGGGTTAGAATCTGCACCAAGATAAGCCGTTCTTCTATTGGCATGAATCACTATATTCTCATGTTTATAATTCCCTAAAGCCCAAAGTTTATCTGCAATGGGTAAGCCCCCTAAGTGATTAATTACTTTTCGAGTTACGGGGTCTATTTCTACACACCAACCTGCATCATTATATCCATCCATATTCCCATCACCTAGCGCATTGTATTCTTCGCAAGACATCAAAGTTCCCCAATCGGTAACGGTACCAGAACAAGGTCTATATATTCCATTGACATCTGTAAAATCAACAGCTTGAGAAGCAGTAATTTGCCATGATTTGGGAATGGGATCAAAATTAATATCGAGTATAGTTACCCCTCCATTTACCAATTCTGAGTTGATTCCTAAATATCCATTTGTACTACTATTGGCAATAGGAATATAGCCTGTAAAATCAAATTGATCGGGCATACTTCCTCCTGAAGTCAAGCCATCTCCATGCTCAATAATATATTGAAAAGTGTGTGAAACAGGAAATTGAAAAGTAGCATCTTTACTTGTAGGTACAATTGATTGAAAAGAGCTAATATGCTGATTATAAGACGTCGTGCTTATAAAAACAATAAGAGATAGGATCAAGCATTTCTTCATAGAAAAGGATTTGTGGATGCAGTATTTTTCTAGATTTCAAGCAGCTATTAATTTAAAAGTATTAATTCTGCTTTAGCTGCTTTTACTACGTTTTTTAATGTGGGGATAAGTATTTCCAAATCATTTTTAATTTTATCAAACGGAATCTCACTTTTACAATGCTGCTCTAAATCTGTAGTTTTTAATCCAATTTGGGTCAGTCCAAAAAATCGAAGATTAGAGGTACACTTATGGAGTGCTTCCGCGATTTCGATGCGGTTTGTTGGTTCAATATTGGATTTTATTTTTTGAGCACACTCTTCTAATACGGTAGCAAAATCGGATAAGATTTCTTTTTGGACAGTCAAATCTCCATCGGCATAAGAATGCAACATTTTAAGATTTAATTGAATATCTTCATTTTTAATACTTGCGGTATTCATAGATAAATTAGAGAATTCTCCAATCAAATTTTCAATTACATTTCTTTGAAGTGGTTTTAGAATATGACCAGCTATTCCCGCTTTATACAATAATTCAATTTTTTCGGTATCTTCAATTCCAGAGACGACCACAATAGGAATACCATCTACCATTTCGACCACCTCTTCTGCGGTATGATTACCAATATAATAGTCTGTGATAACAAGATCTAGTTTATGATTCTGTATGATCTCTAAGCCTTCAGCTACTGAGTTTGCAATATGCAATTCAATATATGAATAGTCTTTGAGGATTCTTCCTAATAACTTTTGATCAATTAGATCATCTTCTATGTAAAGTATATGCATTAACACAAGGCATTGATGAATTAAATCTTCTTAAGCTTTATTACAAGTTCTATAAAAAATCCGACATTTTCGAATCCTATATTTTATATTTAGTGACGAGGAGAATTAAAAAAGGACAAAATCAAACCATCTTGCTTGATTTTGTCCTTTATAAGAAACAAAAAATATTCAATCATTAAGAACGCTTACGCTCGTGTTCTTTCAATAAGATTTTACGAATTCGAATACTTTTTGGTGTAATTTCAACGTATTCATCTTCATCAATGTATTCCATCGATTGTTCTAAAGACATGATCGTATGAGGTGGTAACTTTACTTTGTCATCCGCACCAGAAGAACGCATGTTCGTCAATTTTTTCGTTTTAATCACATTCACCACCAAATCATTATCTCTTGTATTCTCTCCAATAATTTGTCCTTCGTATACATCTACTCCTGGAGGGACAAAGAAATGGCCTCGTTCTACCAATTTAAACAAAGCAAAAGGAATGGTCACTCCTGTTTCATGAGCAATCATTACTCCTTTATTTCGAGAAGGGATATCGCCTTTCCAAGGTTCGTAACGCAATAATCGGTGCGCCATAATACCTTCTCCTGCAGTTAAGTTTAAGATTTGGTTTCTTAAGCCAATGATCCCTCTTGATGGAATATTAAATTCTAAATGCATAAGATCACCTTTAGGTTCCATGATCACCATCTCGCCTTTTCGTTGCGTAACTGCTTCGATCACTTTTCCTGAAACTGAATCTGGCAAATCGATGGTTAATAGCTCAATAGGCTCACATTTTTTACCATCAATTTCTTTAATGATTACTTTAGGTTTTCCTAATTGCAATTCATAACCTTCTCTTCTCATCGTTTCAATACAAACCGACAAGTGAAGAATACCTCGGCCATAAACGATATATGAATCTGGAGAATCGGTCTCTTCGACTCGAAGGGCAAGATTCTTTTCCGTTTCTTTAAATAAACGATCTCTTAAGTGACGAGAAGTAACAAAATCACCTTCTTTACCAAAGAATGGAGAATTATTAATAGTGAACAACATACTCATGGTAGGTTCGTCAATTGCCATTGGAGTTAATCCTTCAGGATTTTCAAAATCGGCAATGGTATCGCCAATGTCAAAATTATCAATTCCACTTACCGCACATAAATCACCACATTCTACTAAGTCTACCTTTTCTTTTCCTAAACCTGTAAATCCGTAAAGTTCTTTCACCCTTGTTTTTACAATACTTCCATCTCGTTTTACAAGAGAAATTGGTTTACCTGCTTCAATTCTACCCCGAGTTACTCGACCTATAGCAATTCGACCTATATAATTAGAATAATCAATAGATGTAATTTGCAATTGCAAGGTTCCTTCATGGATTGGAGGCGAAGGTACGTGTTCAATAATTTGATCCAACAAATAGGTTACATCGTCTTCTTGCTTTTTCCAATCTTCACCCATCCAGCCATTTTTAGCAGAACCGTAAATCGTTGGAAAATCTAGCTGCTCTTCTGTAGCGTCTAAATTAAACATCAAATCGAATACATCTTCATGTACTTCTTCAGGACGACAATTGTCTTTGTCTACTTTATTAACTACTACTAAAGGTTTCAAACCAGATTCAATAGCTTTTCCTAAAACATAACGAGTTTGAGGCATTGGGCCTTCAAAGGCATCAACCAATAAGATAGCACCATCGGCCATGTTCAATACACGTTCTACTTCTCCACCAAAGTCGGCGTGACCAGGGGTATCAATGATATTGATTTTTACACCCTTATAAGTAACAGAAACGTTTTTGGAAACGATGGTAATACCACGTTCTCTTTCCAGATCATTATTATCTAAAATCAACTCTGCTTTTTCCTCATTATCTCGGAATAGTTTACACTGATAGAGAATTTTATCTACGAGTGTTGTTTTCCCGTGATCGACGTGAGCGATAATAGCAATATTTCTTATATCCTTCATAATTAACTTTTTCAGGCTGCAAAGGTACATCTTTTTTCTAAGCTTTGCACTATTTGGTTCATTATGAATGAAAATTAATGTACTCCTCTATTTCTGCCTGTTCAAATTGATTGGATTCTGAAATACTACCAACAAAACTTTTTTTAGGTAGAGAGGTAGGCATCTCTAGAAAAAGCATGAAAAATTATTTTAATCGAATGGCAATTAAAAAAATCAGAACACTAATTTTTTATATGTATAAATCCTTCTTTTTGTTTTCAATAAAAATCAATCACACACATATCCCTCCTCCTTAACTACCAGTAACTTTGGCAAAAAACATATAATATATGCAAAAAAAAAATACTTCGTGTATCTTTTATCTTAACTAAAATTCCCTTAATTTCATATAAAATTTTGAACGACATGGCCTCTATATTACCTTTTACTGGTATCCTTGGGAAAACCAGAGCTGCTCATCTATTGCGGCGTACGACCTTTTCTATTACTAAATCAAAGATTGATACCTTTTCAAACTATACCATTGAAGAGGCTATGGATGCATTATTTGCAACCAATACGCTAACAATAAACGAACCCATTGATTATCGTTTAGGGGATACTTGGCTTCTAAACTCCAATACTCCGGTAAGTCCCAATGGGCTATTATTTAGCTATATCCGAGCATGGTGGATGAATGAGGCTATGAATGATAATACCATTCATCATAAGATGATGTTTTTCTTGCATAATCAATTTACCACAAGTGCGGCAAATGGTGCAGGAAACCCATATCATTTTTTCAATTATCTCCGTTTACTTAGCATTTATGCCACAGGAAATATCAAGACACTCGCACATAAAATGACCTTTAATAATTCGATGTTGATTTATTTAAACAATCATGATAATCGAAATATTGCTCCAAATGAAAATTATGCAAGGGAGTTTTTAGAGCTTTTCACTATTGGGAAAGGAGATCAAATTGGACCAGGCAATTATACCAATTACACTGAATCTGATATTGTAATGGCTGCCAAAATTTTAACTGGCATTCGAGCGGATTATAATCGAAATACTATTGATCCTGAGACTAATCTTCCTTCTGGCTATCTTCTTTTCTCTTGGCATGATACCAGTACAAAGACATTTAGTGATGCTTTTCAAAATACCACAATTGAAGGAGCTACTAATGAGGCAGGTATGTTAGTAGAATACCAACAATTTGTAGATATGGTTTTCAATCAAGAAGCTACTGCAAGGAATTTTGCTACCCGAATGTATCGATACTTTATTGGTCGAAAAATTACCCCAGAAATTGAAAATGATATCATTGCGAATATCGCTTCCATATTAATTGCAGAAAATTACAATATGGAATTAGCTTTACGCACTTTATTGTCTAGTCAACATTTCTTTGATGAAGATGATGCCATTGTGGGTGATGAGAATATTGGTAGCTTATTGAAATCGCCCGTAGATTTTATGCTTAGTGCTATCTCAATGCTTGAGATGCCCATTCCTGACCCTGTAACACAAGCAGAAGATCATTATTATAATTTCTTTCTGCGCTGGGTTAGTTATACCTTTAATAACTATCACAATTTCACTTTGTTTTCGCCTGAAGTAGTTGCAGGGTATCCTGCGTTTTATCAAGAGCCCAATTACAATCGAAATTGGTTTAACTCCACTTCCATTGTGGTTCGATATAAATTTCCTCAAATGGTTTTACAAGGAAACCGGGTGTTATTGAGTTCTACTTTTCCATCAATATTTGATCCTGTAAGTTGGGTAGAAAATAATGTTGCAATAGCATATGATCCTTATCATGTAGTAGATACTGTTATTGAAAATTTCATTTGTCTTACTCCTGATAATGACCGACGAAACTATTTTGTTCATACCGCCTTATTGGATAACCTTCCAGAAATGGATTGGGTTTATGAATGGCAAACTTATCAAAGCACTGGTGAAGATATGGAAGTGCGTTTGATGCTAGAAAGTCTTTTCTATGCCGTTCTTTATTCTCAAGAATATCAATTAATGTAAACCCAAAACCTAATTTTGTTATGAAAAGAAGAAAATTTTTACGCAATTCTATAGCCCTCTCTGCGGCACCTTTAGTATTAAATCAAGTCCCAGTAAAAGCGATGGCTTCAGCCAACTGGAATTTTTTGAATTGTTTAGACATGCAAGAGCGAGTCCTCGTTATTGTAAATTTAAAAGGAGGAAATGATGGTCTCAATACGATTATTCCGATAGATCAATATAGTACTTATGCAGGCTATAGACCAAGCACACGAGTTTTAGATACTGGTATTAATGGATATATTCCATTAGATAATACATTAGATGTAGCAGATCAAATTGGTTTACATCCAAATTTGACTCCTTTTAAGAGTTTATATGATGCTGGAAAATTAAATATTATTCAAGGAGTTTCTTATCCAGACACGAACTTATCTCATTTCCGTTCTACAGATATTTGGTTGACGGGGAGTGATGGAAGTACGGTTATTGATACTGGATGGATAGGAAGATTTTTGGATCACATTTATCCTGGTAGCGCCGGAAATCCTGGAGGTAAAATGCCTGATCCTTTAGGTATACAATTAGGCGATGCAAAACCTTCTCTTGGGTTTCATACTGAAAATGAGCATTCCGTTGAGATTAATCTAACAGGGCAAGATCCATCAGGTTTTTATAGTTTAATTCAAGGGATTGGTGGAGCGCCAATTACTAATATTCCAACCCCCTCTCAATATGGAGAAGAGTTGGAATACATTATGAATATTGAACAAAGTGTGAATGTTTATGCAGAGCGTATTTCTAATGTTTTCAACACAGGAATTAACTCTTCTACTGTTTACCCAAATTATAATTTAGCCAATCAATTAAAGACAGTAGCGCGTTTAATTCAAGGTGGTTCAAAGACTAAAATTTTCATGGTCAATTTATTTGGCTTTGACACTCACGCTTCTCAAGTTTCTCATACCGATACTACTAATCCAAATCTAGGATCTCATGGCCCATTAATGACCCATATGTCGAGTTCTATGAAAGCATTCCAAGATGATATTGAGGCTTTAGGTATTGATCATAAAATCATGACTGTTGTATTTTCTGAGTTTGGAAGAAAGGTACAAGAAAATGCGAGTTATGGTACTGATCATGGAACATTAGCTCCTATGTTTGTTATGGGCTCTTCTGTGGAACCTGGAGTATTAGGAACCAATGTAGATCTTAGCAATTTAGCAAGCAATTTTCAATTACAAGGATTGCAACATGATTATCGTCAGGTATTTACGACCTTATTACAAGATTGGATAGGAGCAGGAGAAACCGCATTAGCTGCCGCCCAATTTGATCCATATCAAACACAAAAACTAAATTTAATTAGTTCTTCAAATATTGTTGACCCAGGTTGTTATTTTGATAATGTTTTACCTGTCGAACTTGCAGAATTTACCGCCGAAGCAATTCGTTCAAATCAGGTTTTATTGGAATGGGAAACACATGCAGAGATTAATAGTAGTCATTTTGAGATTGAACGAAGTAAAGATGGAATAAACTTCGAAACCATAGATAAGGTTTTCGCAGCGGGCAATTCGACTACCGTCCTTTACTATAATTATACCGATCATGAGCCACTTCGAGATCTATCTTATTATAGATTAAAAGAAGTAGATTTAGATGAGAAAGTTCAATATTCTGACATTCGAAGTGTAAAAATCTTACTTGATAATTTAGGAATTGAAGATCGAAAAATTTATCCTAATCCTGCTGTACATAATTTTTATGTCGCTATAACGACAGGTGATGACGTTTCTTATTCTCTTAATTTAGAAATTATTGATTTAAATGGACGCAAAGTCTTTGAACAACTTCTAAATATTCATTCTGGTTTTAATAAATTTGATATCCCAGTAAATCATTTAGCAGCTGGTCAATATGTAGTTAGCTTGAATACCACATATAAAGGAGATTATGTACACAGTAGTTCTCCTTTAATCATTGGAAATCCTTAGTGAAGAAAGAAAGACATGTAACATTTTTCTTTAAAATTATGTGCTCCGAAGTATTCATTAAACTATTGAATTTTCCCAGTTTTCTTCATTTTCATCAAAAAACAATTCTTACATTTTTTATTTACATATATAAAAAATGTAAGAATTTTGTCATTTAGTATATCGTTAAATCCTTCTCACATTATTCATTTTTGTAATAGATTAGGAAAAAGTAACACTTAAAATTCTTCTGCTTTTTTTATTTCGTTTTTTTTCACAAAAATAAACAGCTTATAAAAACTTAAGGATCAACAAAATACGCATCTAACCTCATTTTCTACTTTGTTAATTCCTAAAAATGAAAATCAACTTCTTTTAAATCCTTTTTATAAAATAAGGGATTTTTGCCTGTAACAATACCTTGTTTTTGCGCTTTAATTTTTGGAAATAATTGGATATATTCGCAAAAACCTTAACCAAATACTATGGCATCAACGACTCCAATTACAGGTGCGCTTGGCATTCAACGGGCGACTCATCTTCTCAGACGTACTACTTTTTCCATTACTAAAGCAAAGATCGATACTTTTTCAAATTATACTATTGAAGAAGCAATGGATGCCTTATTTGCACCCAACACGCTGACTATGGAAGAACCTATTGATTATGAACTAGGTGGTCCTTGGCTTTTAAATACAAATACCCCAGTAGGTGGTACTGGAAGACAAGAAGACTATATTCGTGCATGGTGGATGAACGAGGCATTAAATGATGATACCATTCATCATAAAATGATGTTTTTCTTGCATAATCAATTTACTATAAGCGTAGGAAATGGTGCAGGCAATCCTTACGATTTCTTTAATTACTTACGTCTTCTTAGTCTTTATGCTAAAGGAAATATAAAAACCTTAGCCTATAAAATGACCTTTGATAATGCCATGTTGGATTATCTAGACAATCATAATAATAGAAATACTGCGCCTAATGAAAATTATGCTAGAGAGTTTTTAGAGTTATTCACTATAGGTAAAGGAGAACAAATTGGGCCTGAAGATTATACCAATTATACGGAAGCAGACATTGTAATGGCTGCGAAAATATTGACTGGTATACGAAGAGATTCAACAAGAGCCACTATAGATTTAGAAACGAATATTCCATCTGGGTATCTCTTGTATTCTTGGCATGATAGCAGTACAAAAACGTTTAGTGCTGCTTTTCAAAATACAACGATTGCAGGAGCAACTGATGAAGCTGGGATGTTGGTTGAATTTCAATCTTTCGTAGATATGGTATTTAATCAACCTGCAACAGCAAAGTACATTGCGGCAAGAATGTATCGCTTTTTTGTAGGTCGAGAAATTAGCACAGAAGTTGAAAATGATATCATTCCAGTGATTGCTTCCAAATTATCTGGAGATAATTATAATATGGAATTAGCCTTACGCACGCTATTGTCTAGTCAAAATTTCTTTGATGAAGATGATACCGTTATTGGTGATGAGAATATAGGAAGTTTGATAAAATCTCCTGTAGATTTTATGCTTAATTCCCTTTCAATGTTGGAAATGCCCATTCCTGATCCTTTAACAGATAGTGAAAACCACTACAACAATTTCTTTAGGCGATGGGTAAGAAGTACATTCAACACCTACCATAATTTCAGATTATTTTCTCCTGAGGTTGTTGCCGGTTATCCTGCTTATTATCAAGGGCCAAATTATAATCGAAACTGGTTTAATTCAACTTCAATTGTCGTTCGATACAAATTTCCAGAAATGGTTTTAGAAGGCAGACGTGTATTACTAGGTAGTACTTTTCCTTCTACGTTTGATCCCGTAAGTTGGGTCGAGAACAATGTAGCCGTAGCTGCCGACCCTTTTCAAGTCGTAGATACAATAACAGAATATTTCTTCTGTCTCCCCCCTGATGCAGATCGGAGAAGTTATTATGTACACATTGCTTTATTAGACAATCTTCCAGAGATGGATTGGGTTTATGAATGGCAAAATTATCAAAGTACAGGTATTGATACTGAAGTACGTTTGATGTTAGAAAGTCTTTTCTATGCTGTTCTTTATTCTCCTGAGTACCAATTAATGTAAACCCAAAACCTAAACTTTGTTATGAAAAGAAGAAAATTTTTACGCAACTCTATAGCCCTTTCAGCGGCACCTTTAGTTCTAAATCAAATTCCTGTAAAAGCGATGGCTTCTGCCAATTGGAATTTTTTAAATTGCTTAGATACCCATGAACGGGTAATGGTCATTGTCAATATGAAAGGAGGAAATGATGGACTCAACACCCTCATTCCAATGGATCAATATAGTACCTATGCTGGTTATCGATCCACTACTCGAATTTTAGACTCTGGTGCCAATGGATATATTCCTTTAGACAATACATTAGCTATTGCAGACCAAGTCGGTTTACATCCTAATTTAACAGGGTTTAAAAGTTTATATGATGCGGGCAAATTAAATATTATTCAAGGAGTCACTTATCCTGACACCAATAAATCACACTTTCGTTCTGTAGATATTTGGATGACTGGATCCGATGGAGGAACAGTCATTGACACGGGATGGATGGGACGATTCTTAGATCATATCTATCCAGGAAGTGCGGGAAATCCGAATAGCCAAATGCCTGATCCTTTAGGGATACAGTTGGGAGATGCCAAACCTTCTCTTGGGTTTCATACAGAAAATGAGCATTCTACAGAAATCAATCTTACAGGACAAGACCCTTCTGGTTTTTACAGTTTAATTCAAGGTATTGGAGGTGCACCGATTGCGAATATTCCAACCCCCTCACAATATGGTAAGGAGTTGGAGTTTATCATGAACATTGAACAAAGTGTTAATGTATATGCACAGCGAATTACTGATGTATTTAATATGGGTATTAATTCTAGTGTAGTTTATCCAGACCACAATTTAGCTGATCAGTTAAAAACAGTGGCAAGGTTGATTCAAGGGGGATCAAAGACTAAAATATTTATGGTCAACATTGGTGGTTTTGATACCCATGCGGGACAAGTAGATCCCAATGACCCAACGAATCCTGCTGCTGGTTCTCACGGACAGTTAATGTTACGATTAGCGGAATCTATGAAAGCTTTCCAAGATGATATTGAAGCCTTAAGTATTGATCATAAAATCATGACGGTTGGTTTTTCTGAGTTTGGAAGAAAGGTGCAAGAAAATGCAAGTTTTGGAACCGATCATGGAACCTTAGCTCCAATGTTTGTTATGGGATCGGCGGTAGAGCCTGGTGTTTTAGGAACCAATGTAGACCTAAGCAATCTAGCGAGCAATTTCCAATTACAAGGAATGCAGCATGATTATCGCCAAGTATTTACCACGCTTCTTCAAGATTGGATTGGAGCAGGCGACACGGCTTTAGCTGCGGCACAATTTGCCCCTTTTGCTTCTCAAAAATTAAATCTTATTAGTTCGGGGAATATTGTAGATCCAGGTTGTTATTTTGACAATGTACTTCCTGTAGAACTCGCCGAATTTTCGGCTGAAGTGATTCGCTCTAATCAGGTTTTACTAGAATGGGAAACACATGCAGAGGTGAATAGTGGTCATTTTGAAATTCAACGAAGCGCAAATGCTATTAATTTTGAAACGATAGATAAGATACAAGCTGCAGGAACTTCGACTTCCCTTCGGTATTATAACTACACCGATACTTATCCATTACGTGGGCTTTCTTATTATCGTCTTAAAGAGGTAGATCTAGATCAGAAAGTTCAATTTTCTGATATTCGTAGCGTAAAGATTCTACAAGACAATTTGGGCATAGAAGATCGAAAAATTTATCCAAACCCTGCGGTTTATCAATTTTTCGTTTCCATTACTTCTGATGTTTTTTATGATCTCCAATTAACGATTAATGATTTAAGTGGTCGAAAGGTATTTGAGCAAATGCTTGCTGTTCGAGAAGGTTTTAATAAGTTTGCCATTCCTGTTAATGACTTAGGCGCTGGGCAATATGTCGTTAGTGTAAATACCACTTATAAAGGGGATGAGGTGCAGAGTAGCTCGTCGATTATTATTGGATAATTAATCATTTTTTATTTAGTACTTAACTTACTCTTTTTTCATAGATATAAAACCAAAGGATAATTT
>JAHDCJ010000122.1 GCA_020629935.1 Saprospiraceae bacterium
TATCCCTCGGATTACGCATAAATCAGAGATGGTAGATATTAGTCCTTTTTTATTGCAGCCTATTAGAAAAAAAGGAAACGATATTAAAATTCATGGATGCTGCGCTAGATGAAATTTTAGCCTAAACGCGGAACGTTTTTTATAAAAAGAAGGTATTCTTATTAGAAAAAGACGCAGTCATGAAAAAACATAATAAATGGTTATTGCGAAAAGTTTCTGGCTCCAGAGGAAAATATACTTACAAGCCTGACTATAGTGATTTTAGAAACCAAAAAAATAAATCTGGAGATAGTCTACCTTATAGAGAATCCATGCATAAAAACAGATGGACTTGGTTAGACACTTCTTTAGTTAAGCGATGGTTGTATCAACAAGTTGGGCAAAACTTTGACTTGGTATACGCTAATTTTCTAAAACGAATCCAGCCTAAATATTTAGCGCAGTATAGAGATTGTATTTTTTTCTACGTAAAAAAAGCACATGAAGTGCAACTAGAGGAAAAAGGAGAACTTACATTCTCTAGACGATATAAATTTTTCATCAACCCTGTCAATAATTGTTTAGAACGATATCCAGAGCAAAAGCGAAAAAGCAATTTATTTAGAAAATTGGAAAGTACATTAGGCAATTTTTATTATTCCTATAAGAAAGAAAAATGGGAATTAAACACATCAGAACCTGATTTTTACATCACAGACAAACACCTTGAAGTTGATTCCAATTTTATACAAAAGATAGAAAAATTGTATACCCAAAAAGCTAAAATTGAAACACACGCAGAGGAAGCCATTCATCAATTCGCACACCTCATTCAAAGACCAGAAATTATACAATCAAGAAAAGATCTTTTAGCTATTCACTTTACAAATCCTAAAAATCATTTAGCGTTTTCTGCCTTCTTCGAAACAAGCGTTTATAATGAAAAGCTTTGGAAAATTGACTTTTATCAAATGGAAGTATTGGAAGTAAAAAGAGTGTGTAATTAATATTATAGAGTCACTTAAAAATATTAACTTGTGTGTTAATACTTATTTTCTGTAAGCCACGAATTGAAAATCACATGGAATATATTGAGCAATCCATTGAACTTAAAAACAAGCTAGATGCATTACGTCCTCTAAAAAAAGAGGATGAATTAAGAATCATGCAAAAATTTAGACTTGATTGGAATTATCATTCTAATCACTTAGAAGGTAATACCTTGACTTATGGAGAAACCAAAGCGCTCATTCTTTTTGGAATTACAGCCCAAGGAAAACCACTAAAAGATCATTTTGAAATAACAGGCCATGATCAAGCGATAAAATGGATACTAGAAGTAGTTAATCAAGAAAGACCACTTACAGAAAACTTTATTCGTGAACTCCATAAATTAATTTTAAAAGAATCTTACGAAGTAGATGCCATTACCCCAGAAGGAAATTCAACTAAGAAAAAAGTAAATGTAGGGGTTTATAAACAAACACCGAATCATGTAAAAACCAAAACGGGAGAAATCTTTCGATTTGCTACGCCTGAAGAAACACCAGCCTTGATGAATGATCTGGTTACTTGGTATAGAAAAGAATTTGAAACCCAAGATAAAAACCCCATTTTACTCGCTGCAGAATTCCATTATAGATATATACGAATTCATCCTTTTGACGACGGGAATGGACGAACGGCCCGAATCTTAATGAATTTTATTTTAATGCAATGTAATTATCCTCCTGTCATCATTAAAACCAATGACAAGGAAAATTATTTCGCCGCATTACGACAGGCAGATGCAGGTTCAATAGAACCTTTCATTGAATATATTGCAAAAAACCTAAACCACTCTTTGGAAATAATGATCAAAGGTGCCAAAGGAGAATCAATAGAAGAGCCCGACGACATTGATAAAGAAATTACACTTTTAGAACAAAAACTTAAAGGACTAACTCAAAGTATTAAGGTTAAAAACAAGACCAATATCCTAGATGTATTCGATCATTCGGTATTAAAATTAATTGAAAAATTTATCGCAAAGGGAAAACGCTTTGCGAAGTTCTATGAAACAACAGATCTTAGTTATAATAATAAAAAGATTTCTTTTTTAGAATCCAACGAAAATTTTCTATTAGAAAAACGAGAGAAAATTCATAAATATACACATCGAATAATATTAAAATTCCAATACCTAAATTTCACCCAAAAAGGTATTCATAAATTTGATCACTCTTCTAAAATCAATATTGAATTTGAACTTTCAAAGTATTCCATTACTTCATCTTCAGGCCTCAAAATCGAAAAAATGTATGGAGAGCAATTAACAGAGCAAGAGATTATCACTTTGGTCCATGCTGAAATGAAAAAGCATACCGTTGTCATCGAAAATAAAATCGAAGAGATCAAGAAGAAAAAAGGATAGTTATTCTTAATAATTTCTTGATGTTTTTACATTTTTCAAAATTCGAAATGATATTACTTTTTCTTGGTTGACTTGAATAGCTTTCGTCAAAAAGTGATGTTTTCTAATATTACTATTATAGTATCGAGATCGTTTCCCAATTTTATATATCCCTTATTGTTTACATACACCAAAAATATTTACACAAAAATCAACAACTACACATGAAATCAATATTAACACTTTGGCTATGCACTTTACCTTTTTTCGTCTTTGGTCAAACTTGTGATTGCCAAGCCAATTTTGAGTGGACTAAAAAAACGTTTGAAGAAAATGATGCGGGCTTTCAATATGTTTTAGATAAAAAAGGGAAGGATGCTTATGCGCTTCACAATAAAGTCACTATTCAAAAAATCGAACAGATTACTATGCTTGATGATTGTTTGGAAGAACTAAGAAATTGGCAATCTTTCTTTCGATCTGGACATATTGGAATTGCCAAATTGGGCAATAATAACGAGGGCAACACCGCTGTTCCGGTAGAGACGCCGACACATAAAATCAATGTCGACAAATTTAAAAAGTACTTGTCAAAGAAGAAGGCGCACACGATGGAAGGTATTTGGAAACTCGACGGATATGAAATTGCAATCCAACAAGTCAACGATCAATTTATTGGAAGTGTGATAAGCGCTGAAAACAAAAACTGGAAAAGCAATGAGGTGAAACTTACCATAAATAAAGATCATACGGGCACATATTTTATGGGCGATAAATCGGAAATTAAAATTGATCATGCGGAAGTCATGGAAGATCATTTCTTAAAAATTAATGATTATTATCTCTCTAGAATTTATCTTGCGCCTAAAACTAAAACGGCCTTTGGTACCTATCTCGAAATGATGGCTGCTAGTCAACCTCTAGCTTATAAATACAATGCGACGACCTTTTATATCCGAATTCCTTCTTTTGAATTTAATTATAAGTCAGCTATTGACAGCGTCATTTTAGCAAATAAAGAAGACTTGATCAACACCCCAAATTTAATAATCGACATTCGTGGAAATGGAGGTGGATCTGATCGATCTTATCGAGAAATCATTCCTTTATTATACACCAACCCGATACGAAAAGTAGGCATGGAATTTTTGTCTACTCCACACAACAACCAACGTATGTTGGATATCGTCAATGGAAAATATGGCGAATTAAATGAAGATGAAATCGCAGAGTATAAAGCAGCTTACGATAAACTATCTGCCAACTTAGGCACATTCGTAAATTTGGATTCTACTATTTATTCGAAAAAAATATTAGATCAAGTATATGCTTATCCTCAAAACGTAGGTATTATCATTGATGAAAATTGCGGGAGTACCGCAGAAGAATTTCTTCTAGAAGCGAAACAAAGTAAAAAAGTTAAACTCTTTGGTAAAGCAACCACTGGCGCTCTCGATGTATCCAACATGTTTTTCAAACCTTCGCCTTGCAATGAATTTATGCTTGTACATACCTTGTCTAAAAGTTTTCGTCTCCCCGATTTACCCATTGATGAAATAGGTGTACAACCTGATATTTATCTTGATGCTTCTGTGCCCAATCACCAATGGACGGAATACGTATACGATTACTTAAAATAGCATAATAATTTTAAAACCAAAACCATGTACCATCGAATTGCACACATTGCACTTGTAGTAAAAGACTATGACGAGGCGATTGATTTTTATGTCAACACCCTCGAATTTAAATTATTGGAAGATACCCGACTTGATGAAAAAAAACGTTGGGTGGTCGTTGCGCCTAACGGTGCTAAAGAGTGCTCTATATTATTGGCTAAAGCGAAAAATGAAGCACAAGAAAAAAGTATTGGCAACCAAACTGGAGGAAGAGTTTTTCTATTTCTTCACACCGATGACTTTTGGAGAGACTATGAAAAATTGAAAGCAAAGAATGTAACTTTTGTGCGCAATCCAGAAAAAACGGAATACGGAACGGTAGCCGTGTTTGAAGATTTGTATGGCAACCTTTGGGATTTTATTGAACCCACCGATAAAAACTCAGGCTTTATTCAATAATCATTTTCTAGTATCATTCCCCAATGAACAATCAACTAAAATACCTTAATCTTTCTGATTTAAATACGACGCAAATAAGGCAATATCAAGCGGCTAACCAAACCGCTTTCCCTGCAATTACTTCCGCATCGAAGGTCATGAAAAACAATTGGGACAAGCTAGAAAAATATTTTCCATCAACTCAAATCTTTCTAATCGACCAAGAAGAAAATGTCATTGGGTTTATGAGTACGGTGCCGATCTTTTGGGATCAACCCCTAAAACATTTACCAGAAGAAGGATGGGATTGGCTATTAAAAAAAAGTATTGAAGATTATCAAAACAACATAAAGCCAAATACTTTAGGTGGATTACAAATTATTGTAACTAAACCCTATCAAGGAAAAGGATTTAGTAAATCTTTAATTCAAGGCGCTAAAAAAATGGTCGCTAAAATGGGTTTCGAAAACTTTATCATTCCTATTCGTCCTACACTTAAACATCTTCATCCTGTTATGGATATGGAAGAATATATGTTACTAAAAAAAGATCATAAAGTTTACGATCCTTGGATTAGAACGCATTTGAATAGTGGCGCAAAAATCATTAAAGTCTGCAAAAAATCAATGCATGTATATGGCGATCTTTCTTTTTGGGAAAAAATAATCAAGCAACCGATAAGCCAATCAGGAAGTTATCAAGTGGACGGAGCTTTGAGTTTAGTCGTTATAGACATAGAAAAAAATCATGGAGAATACCAAGAACCCAATATTTGGATTTCTTATGAATAGACTATTCCTGACTTAATCAAAACTATAGGTTTAATCATGGAGATTAGCGCATTACAGCTTGAAGATATCAAACACCTTCCCGATCTTCAACCCATTGGCTGGGGAGATATTATTCCCAAGTTTGAAGCATTCCTTGAAAGAAGTTATTGTTTTCCAATTAAAGGTATTCAAGAAGGTAAAATAGTAGGTCTTGGTGCGGTCGTTTTCCATCATGACGTCGCTTGGTTAGCCAACATCATTACTCATCCTAATTTTCGAAAACAAGGGATTGGAAATCGAATCACTCAGCATTTGATTGGAATGGCCAAACAGAAAAAATGCAAGACCATTTTTTTATGTGCGACCAAATTAGGTAAACCTGTATATACTAGATTAGGCTTTACCGTAGAGACCACCTATCTTTTTTATAAAGACATTCATTTAGCTGATTTTTCTATGGATAAAAATATAATTGCGATAGAGGAATCTATGATTCCGCAAATCCTCGCATTTGATCAAAGACAACTGGGCGAGAACAGAATGAATACGTTAAATGACCATCTTCTCCGAGGCTTTGCATATTTTACTGGACAAACATTAGAAGGATTTTATTTACCTACACTGGGTGAAGGCACCATTGTTGCCAACACATCAACTGTGGGATTAGCTCTTATGAAATACCGTTTAAAATCGAAAAACATAGTAGCATTTCCTATGGACAATGAAGTTGCCAAAGAATTTATGGATGCTCATGATTTCAATCCTTATAAAATAGAATCAAGAATGTCTTTAGGAGTATCAAGAGCGGTTAATTACGCGGCGATCTTTAATCGAATTGCAGGAAAGATTGGCTGATACTTTTATCCTTTTCAAAATCTTTTTCGTGTATTCTTCTCTTCTCCATGCAATATTCTAAAATTAATTTAGTCTTTATGATGAACCCTTTTCATCATAAAAATATTTTGCATGAGATCAGCAATTATTTCTACCTTCTTTCTGTTTCTATTATTTGCTAATTCTATTTTCGCTCAACAAGCCCAAGTAGTAGATACCTTGATCAATATGGGAACGCACCAGATCAATTTTTCTATTATCAAAGGGAAAGGTACACCCATTCTTTTTGAAAGTGGCGCAAGCAATGACGGTACGGTATGGAAACCCATTATTCATCAAATTCATGAAATTACGGGCGCTACGATTATCACCTATGATCGAGCTGGATTTGGGAAAAGTAGTATCAATATGCAAAACAAAGATCTTGCTTCACATGGAATCATGGCTGGAATTCAAGATTTAGAGGAAGGACTAAAGCGTTTGGGTTTTAATAAAAAAATCATGCTCATTTCGCATTCTTATGGTGGATACTTTACTTATCTCTACGCTTCTAGAAATCCGAAAAAAGTTCAATCTATTGTAGGCATTGATATTGTCCATGATTATCATGCCGAAGGCTTTGCCCAAAAATTAGTTGATCGAATGCAAGCAAAAATTGATGCTTGGGAAACCGATAATTTAGGTATGTACTACTTACTTTCTACCCTAACCGAATCGGCACAAATAATGACCACATTAAAAATTCCAGATCATATACCTGTGGTCGATATTCTCATGAGTTCTAATTTTGGGAGTAACCAAGAAGAAACGGATCGATGGATTACTTGCCATAAAAATTTTGTAGATACACATCCCAACGCTACAGGCATTTATGCGGAAATTACCGACCATTATATTTGGCGAGATAATCCTTCGCTCATTATCAATGCTATTGTCAATACCTATGCAACTTACAGTAATAAAAAAACGGCTTTAGCCGTTTATAAACGTGGACTTTCTTACGCTACAGAGGCTTCCAATTTCGATCATAAAAATGCCTATTCTGAAAATCAAATTAATACTTGGGGATACTTTGTTTTAGAATCAGGAGATATCCCTCAGGCTATCGCTATTTTCGAATTAAACACGAAACTCTACCCTGAAAGTTTTAATGTCTATGACAGTTATGGTGAAGTTTTACTTGCTGCTGATCGTAAAGAAGAAGCATTAGCCATGTACAAAAAATCAGTAGAGATAAATCCAGAAAATACCAATGGCATCAAAATGATTGCTGAAATTTTAAAATAAATGCTGCCTCCCAATAAGCTCGTTGGATTTTTCAATACAAATACCTAATTTCATAGCCGATTTTTAAATCGTAATATTAACATTAGGTAATTGAATAAACACAAAATTGAAATTGGTGTTCATGTACTTTTGTTGATCTTCTACTTTAGTGCTATAAATGTAGACTGGTCTTCAAACTGGTTTGATCGAAGTCTTCGGCCTAACACACCAAGCCCACTTTCTACACTAATTTTTCCTATTTTCTTTTACGTGAATGCCTTTATTCTTATTCCAAAATATTTTTCTTTTGAAAAGTGGAAGCAGTATATGTTCTTTGCTTTTTTGCTTTTTATTTTACCAGAGATTATTCGCTGTATCTTTTATACGTATGGTCTAGGCATTACTAATTTCTATGATGAACTCTTTAGTCGAGATAGTTTTATATTTGGTTCTCCCAATCCTTTCTTCCTAGCACTGAATAGTTCTTTTATTTATCGATTGACATTCGATTGGTTAGCCAATAAATCGAATGTCGAAATGACTCCACCGCCACCTAAAAATGGGCAAGCTTACGAAAATAGTCCTTTACTTACTAAAGAAGAAATTGAGCATTTAGATCAATTATTACAAGATCAATTGAATGAAAAAGAAATTTTCTTAAACCCTGATCTTACCCTAAGAACCTTGGCCAACCAAATTGATACCACAGAAAAAAAATTATCCTATTTGCTCAATCAACATCTCGACACAAACTTTTATGAACTCCTAAATAAATGTCGTGTTGAAAAATTTAAAACCGAAGCTTTGAAACCCGAAAATCAACAATTATCCATTATGGGAATAGCCCAGAATTGTGGTTTTCAATCAAAAAGTAGCTTTTATAGAGCATTTAAAACGCTAGTCGGCTCCTCCCCTTCTGCTTATCTTAAAAAAATCAAAAACAACTGATAATCAACAGGTTTGAATATCCCATTGCTTCCATTGGGAATTTGGGAATATCTAAAAAAGTACCACAGCATCCTATGAAACCTTTTGATTTGGCTTAAACTAGCCTTTTCCCTTCATTGACTATATCTTGGATAAAAATCAATGACAATGAACTTATCTATTCAACAAATTTCGAAGACTTATCCCAACGGATTAAAAGCCTTAGATCAAATTTCTATTGATCTAAAACCTGGGATGTTTGGTTTATTAGGGCCCAATGGAGCAGGAAAATCTTCTTTAATGCGTACTATCGCTACCTTACAATTACCCGATCATGGACAAATTTATTGGAATGGTAAAGATATTTTTCAACATAAAATCGACTTTCGAAAAGTGTTGGGTTATTTGCCACAAGATTTTGGGGTTTATCCGAAAGAATCCGCTTTACAACTCTTAGATTATTTTGCTATTCTTAAAGGGATCAATAATAAAAACGAACGAAAAAAGATCATTCGTTATGTGCTTAACATGACCAATTTAGAAGAAGTAAAACACAAAAAAGTGAGCACCTTTTCTGGAGGAATGCGTCAACGATTTGGAATTGCTCAATTGCTTTTAAATAATCCTAAAGTCATTATTGTAGACGAACCTACCGCAGGATTAGATCCCGCAGAACGCAGTCGATTTTTAAATGTGTTGCGCAATATTGGCAAAGAGCATATCGTCATTTTTTCTACCCATTTAGTAGAAGATGTACGAGAACTTTGTCAAGATATGGCCATCATTAATAAAGGGAGAGTCATTCGTCAAATTCCACCCAAGACAGCCATCGAATCATTGAAGGGCAACATTTGGCAAAGTGAAAAAGAAAAAGAACAGTGGAACGATCTAAGTTGTCCTGTAATTGAATTAAGCCATCACTTTAATGATGCCAACCAATTAACAACAAGAATATTTGCAGAGCGTCAACCTGCGAATCACTTTATCGCTACTCCTGTCAAGCTGGAAGATTATTATTTCTTAACCTTAAATCAAATGAAATAATATGAAAAATGCCATCTTTCATTTCGAAATTAAATCTTGGCTAAAGTCGCCTATGCTTTATTTTTTTGTAGCTTGTTATTTTTTACTTGCGCTAATTACTATGCTAGGGACCGGTGATTATTTTGATGGCCCCATTGCTACCGATGACCAAGTGCAGGTATTGAATTCTTCTTATTCCCTTTGTTTTATCAGCTTTATTTTTTCAAAATTTTCATTATTTATTCTTGCGATCATCATAGGAAATAGTTTAGTCAAAGATTATAAAAATCAAACGCATGCCTTATTATTTACCTACCCCATTTCAAAATCATATTATTTAAATGGGAAATTGGGGAGTGCGCTTTTCGTTTTATTATTGGCCTGTTTGCTCACTTTTTTGGGCCTCTTTTTAGGAGAAATTTTATTGGGGGAAACCAATCCTAAAATCCAAGCATTTAATCCTTGGGCTTACCTTTTATCTTTAGGTATTTATCATTTACCAACGATGCTTATCATCAGTCTTTTTGTATTTACGGTAGTTGGAATAAGTAGAAATATTTTTAGTGGTTTTATTGTCGTCATTGCTTTCGTATTATTTCAATTGACGATAGAAAATATTTTTTTCAATCAAAAAAATCTCCTTGCCATACTTGATCCTTTTGGCCAGCATGCTTTTCAATTGGCTACGCAAAACTGGGATATGCCAATGCAAAATTCTGCGTCGCTTCCAATAAATAAAGTCGTTATTTTCAATCGGATATTTTGGATATTCCTAGCCAGTATGACTTATGTTTTTTACTATAAAAAATTTAATTTTCAATTTCATGGAATATGGAATACACGAAAAAAAGAACAGAAGAACGAAATTAAAATTTCTTCAGAAAAAACACAAAGTGATCAATCACTTTATACTCCTTTAGACTTTTCAGCAAAAGCACAATGGCAATCTTTTATCGAACTTTTAGTATTTGACGTGCGTGCCATTCTAAAAGACAAACTCTTTTGGGTATTGACTGGTTTTGGAATATTAACGCTCTTTTTCATCCAATTTAAAGTAACGAATACAGGAGCATTCAATTTACTTCCTACTACACGTTTACTCTTAGGTTCGCCTTTAAACATTTATGCGCAATTGATTATCATGAGTACTTTTTTGTTTTCAGGCATGCTTTTACATCGAGCAAAAAAATATAACATGCATGCCTTGATTGATGTAAGTCCGACAAAAAGCGGGCAGTTATTTGGATCAAAAGTAGGCGCAATAGCTTTCATCCAGATACTACAACTTTTACTTTTTTTATGTTTAGGAATTGGCATTCAATTATATAATCAACATCCATATATTGAATTTCCTCTTTATCTTTTTCATTTATTCTTAATTGTCTTTCCTAGTTTATTGATTTGGAACATCACTAGTTATTTTGTGCACAGCTTAGTTCCAAATATTTTCATTGGTTTGTTTTTCCTCCTTGCCATTTGGTTAGGTTTACAATCGCTAGATCAAATGGGCATACACAGTCATTTATTTAAATTTAATGAAACCATCCCTTTAAGCTACAGTGATTTTCATCAATATGGGCATCAACTCAAAGGCTTCTTTTTGATTACTTCTTATTGGTTGAGTTTTAGTTTTATCCTTGGAATACTCTCTTTACTTCTTTGGAATCGAGGAAATTTTTCTTCTTGGGCAGAACGATTATCGCTGTTAAAATCGAGAATCAATAAATGGATTATTATAGGTTTACTATTAAGCACGGCACACTTTGTTTGGTATGGAGCAAAAATTTATCAAGCAGAAAAGGTAGATTTAACTTTAACAAATAATAATAAAAAAGCAACTAATCACTTAAATAGCTATAAGGCCAATTGGGAAGAATACGCAGATCTTTCACAACCCAAGATCAAAGCGGTTAAACTAAAAATAGATTTATTTCCTAATCGTCAATTGATGTATGCAAAAGGTCGTTACTTACTAGTAAATGATACCAAAGAAACCATTGATACGATTTTTATACAAACAGGTTTTGATGAGCAGACTACGCTTAGTTGGCAAGATAGAGAGGTCCAATTATTAAAAGAAGATCAAGCTATGAAGAGCACCTTATTTAAGTTGAAAGAAGGATTAAATCCTATGGATTCCATTTGGTTTTCTTTCGAAATAAAAAACACGAACAATACACTATTTAAACAAAACTCTAATATTTTATCCAATGGATCATTTATAAAACAAGACATTCTTCCACGCTTGGGTTATCCATTTCATGAGGGATCACTTCCATTGTCAGACGCTTTAATTGGTCAACATCACTACTTCCATAGAGATGCCGATCTTGTTGATTTTCATACGACGATTAGTACTTCGAAAGATCAAACAGCCATCGCTCCAGGGCATTTAATAGACCATAAAAAAGAAGCGAATAGAAATATTTACATTTATAAAACGAAGCATCCTGTAAAGTTCAATTGTTCTTTTCATTCGGGAAATTTTCGCGTACAAAAAATAAGTTATCAAGGTATTGACATTGAATTTTTTCATCAAAAAAATCATGGCCAAAATACGACGATGATGTTAGAAGGAATTAAGGCTGCGCTAGATTATAACACCCAACTTTTTGGTCCATATCCATATCCGAGCATTCGAATTATAGAATTCCCACATACCGCAGCACGTTACTCTGCCACGTTGATGGCCAATAATATTCCTACCTCAGAGATACTCTTCAACATTAATTTGAAGGCGATGGAAGAAAAAATCAATCTGCCCTTTTACGTTATGGCCCATGAGTTAACCCATGAATGGTTTGGCAATCAAGTGATGCCTGCGGATGCCGAAGGAGCAAAAATGTTGACCGAAAGTATTACGGAATATATTACGCTCTGCATCTATCGAAATCATTTCGGTGATCAAGCAGCCCAAACTTTTTTAAGCACACAAAAGCAGCGGTATCTTCGAGGAAAAAAGAAAGAAAAGAAAGAGGAAAAACCATTATATAAAGTTCAAGATCATCAAGAATATATTGCTTATGGTAAAGGCGCGATAGTACTTAATCATTTAGACAAACACTTGGGTTCTTCAAAAATGCATACGATTTTAAAAGCTTATGTTAGCCATTACAAAAGACATCTTCAACCTTATCCTACGACCGAAGACTTCATCCAGTTGATGTACAAACATACACTTCCAGCTCAACATCAAGAGATTGACAAATGGTTGAAGGAAGTGGTGGATATTCAGGAGATTATTAAATAGGATTATTGATTTGATATGTTTAGAGATTGGCGAATCGTTTGGTTATAAAAATAATTATTTAATCCTGTGGATAAATTAATCAGAGACTTACATACACTCCCTAAAGCCCAATTTACAAACTCGCTAAAACCCCTTGCATCAACTTCAGATTATAATTATTTATTTTTTGATGGGAAGGCATCCAACCTAATAAGAAACGCGTAAAATCGGTGCAAGCAATCGGATACATCCTTCTCCATTCTTTCTCCAATGCGTAGAAATCAATGTTTAATGTAGAAGCGTGAAGTGCATTTTTTAAAATAGAAAAATAGAAATCTAATAATTCCTTTTCATATAATTCACACGTGGTACTCGAAAGACAACTTCCTAAAAAGTAGGCTACATCTTTCATTCCGCAACCACCGCCTACATATTGAAAATCTACCGCCGCTACGTTTTTACCCTCTTGAGAAAAACAAAAATTAGCTAACTTCGCATCTCCATGTACAATTGTTTGGTATTGGCATTCATTTAATAATTGATCAATTAATGCGGCTTTGGATTTTAATTCCTGATGGGCTATCTTTTCAAATTCATCGGGTCTTGTTTTCAAATGCCAATAGGTGCCGATTTCCCACAAACCAACGGGTGGTTGATTTAAGAACGTTGCATGAAAATTGGCTAACCATGCTAAACAAACCTTCACTTCTGAAAGGTCCAATTGATGTTTTCGCAACGGAAAATGCGCATTCAAATCTTCTAAAATAATCCATTGGTTTTGTCCTTTAGAAAATGAGCCTAAAAATGTTGGTACATTACAATCAGCATTACATTGATGATTCCATTTTTGATACCAATGCGTTTCCACTTGGTATGATTTCACCTTTCTATTATGTGCAAATTCCGTATTCCAACCTCTTGGATGATCGTTGGCTTGGTCTAAAGCAATCCATTTAACGACTACCGTATTTAATGGTGAATCATCCAATTGATAACGCGAAATTTTACCATAACCACTCCATAAGGTTTGGATGATTTCTATTTCTTCGCAAGTGGAAGAATGGGTTACTTTTAAAAGATAGTCTTTAAAATTTGAATTCATAAGATGATCCATCGAATAGTAATATTTGCAGGCGAAAAAGAATTATTAGTTAGATTAAAATTCTAAAGATTCACTATCTACAATGTCCATATAACGTTTCATTTTCTTTAAAATAACTTTGAGATGATGGGTTTCTTCTCTGGTAACAAAAGTAATTGCTACCCCCTTCGATTCCGCTCTACCTGTCCGACCTACTCGATGCACAAAGTCTTTCGGTGAGCGGGGCAATTCATAATTTATCACATAAGGAAGCGCATCGATATCGATTCCTCGAGATATTAAATCCGTGGAAACCAACACTTGTAATTCGCCTGATTTGAACTTGTCCAAAGCCCGCATTCTTCCTGATTGACTTTTCTTCCCATGAATAGCTAAAGCTTGAATTCCATTTTTATTCAACTTGCCAGCTACCTTGTCTGCTTTAACTCCCGAAGACGTAAAGACCAACACTTGAGTCATATTTTTTTCTCGAATCAAATGTCTCAACAAAGGACCTTTGCGCTCATTAGATACAAAGTAACCTGATAAATTAATTAATTTGACTTCTTCCTCTTTCTCTTCTATCTTGATGACCACAGGATTTGAAAGTAAGATTTTATTTAATCCCGACAGTTGTTCACTTAAGGTAGCAGAGAATAACATGTTTTGTCTTTGCTTGGGTAAGTGTTGGAGAAGTTCTTCCATTTCTTTTTGGAAACCAAGATTCAACATCTTATCCGCTTCATCAATTACTAATCGTTCGACCTTAGAAAGATCGACGGCATTGGACCTTTGCAAATCGAGTAATCGACCAGGAGTGGCTATTAAAATATCTACCCCATAAATTGCTTTCATTTGCGGATTGATAGAAACCCCACCATATACCGCCATTGATTTAATCGGCCTAGGAAGATTACCTGATAAGGCTTTAAATACTTCCTCTACTTGAACCGCCAATTCTCGTGTTGGAACAAGCACTAATATTTTAGGCTGTCTATTTTTTTCACCTTCCCTAATATTTACTAATTGATTCAATATAGGTAAGGCGAAACTCGCAGTCTTTCCTGATCCTGTTTTAGCAATTCCTAGTAAATCCTTACCCTTAAGAAGTACAGGAATAGATTGAGATTGAATCGGCGTTGCCTGTTTATATCCTAAAGAAGTAAGATTAGCATGTAAGGCAGGATGAAGATGGAACGAGTCAAAAGACATAAAAATTATTTATTTAAAAGATGAGGGATTATCCAATTATACCACAATAGTACAAATAAAAAACAAAAGGTACATTTCGACATCGCGTCTAGTGCTGTATAAGTCTAAATATAGGCATTAAAGTAAAATTATTTAGAGAAAAAAATATAAGGCTTCTTTCTAGTCATTTAGGCATTTGTTTGACTTGGTCAGACAATACGAGGCAAAATTTCCGTTTCATCAAAAATAGGAGAAGGATCTAAGTTTACCATTTATATTCCAAGTTAGGTTACTTTTACTTCTTCATCTAAGTAGAGTTAAAGTAATTTAAATCTCCTTTCTAGAATTAAAACATATAATATTTGTTTATATTAGCATAGTATACTCCATGTAGTTAAAGTGTATTTTACTTTTATATTCTTGACAAAAGGCAATCCATTGATCTGACTATGCTTAGATTCCTAACAAAATCATAAAGGATCTTTTTAGTAAAAGTCCATAACAAATTAAGCACATCTTAACAATCATAGGCCACAATTTAAATTAATTTATAAAAAAGAAATATTATGGGAGACGATAAAAATAAACAAGGTGAAACTTGGCCTTTACCAAAATTTCGGTTTGAAGTAGACTTTGGGACTGAATTCAAAGGCGTTGCCTTTCAAGAGGTATCAGGAATGGATGTTGAAAACCAAATCATTGAATATCGCAACAGCAACAGCAAACTATTTTCTACTATGAAAATGCCCGGAATAGTAAAATATGGGAACGTAACAATGAAAAGAGGTATTTTTGTAAATGACAATACTTTTTGGGATTGGCACAAACAGATAACAATGAATACCATTAAGCGTCAAACAGTTGTTATTAAATTACTCGATGAGAAAGGAGATGTAACGATGCAGTGGGAATTATCTAATGCTTGGCCAACAAAAATTACAAGCACTGATCTTAAATCAGACGGAAACGAAGTGGCTATTGATACATTAGAAATTGCACATGAACAAATAACAATAAAAACTGGAGAATAGAGCTAATTCCTACCGACATGCTAAATAAAAGCTATACCTTTTGATTAAAGTATTATTTACTGTTTTTGTAGATAAAGATTAAGTTCACCAATCAACTATACTAAACCATCAATTCTACAGGAAATATCCAGCGCATAAATATTCTAACTTTACCTTCTGATTTATATTTTCTATTTGGATCAAAACTTCAATAATGAAGGGCTCGAAATACGAAAAATCATTAAAGAATAATGCACACCATTAT
>JAHDCJ010000123.1 GCA_020629935.1 Saprospiraceae bacterium
AAACCTGAAGACATTGGTATCCTGTTTTGGGTGCGTAAATCTAAAGGAAATCACTTCGGTGGTTTCCTTTTTTTTATGCGGGCGGATTGCCTAAAAACCGAAGGCCTAAACTAATGAGCATCATAGCAACTAAAAACATGGAAGCAATGCGCATCCATCTTCCATTTTCCCGTCGAAAAGTTTCTATCTCTTTAGGATTTCTAAATTTTTTCGCGTGTAATATCCCAGAAGAATACAAATAAAGATATACGCCAATAAGAAGTAAAATTACATCAAAAGCTAAACTAATATCCATTATTTTTATTTTTAAAATTAATAACCACTTGCACTATCATCACCTCTTCGATCTCCAACTCCAGTCAATTGACCATCAGGCAACACCAAAATGGCATCAACACGACCAATACTTTCTCTTTCCTCTATAGTATGTCCCATAGACTTTAATTGATTTCGAGTTTCAATACTTAATGCTTCTTCTTCAATAGAAATTTTATCAGGTAACCATTGATGATGAAATCTAGGTGATTGCACCGCTGTTTCTAAATCCATATCAAAAACAGCAATGTTTATAAAAACTTGGAAAACAGAAGTAATAATGGTTGAACCTCCAGGAGTTCCTACTACCAGAAATAAGTCGTTTTCTTTTTCTACAATGGTAGGTGTCATTGAACTCAACATTCGCTTTTTAGGCGCAATAGCATTGGCTTCTCCTCCAACTAAACCATATAAATTCGGTACGCCAGGCTTTGCACTAAAATCATCCATTTCGTTATTAAGGAAAAAGCCTGCTCCTTGAACATAAACTTTTGATCCAAAACTTGAATTTAAAGTCGTGGTAATAGAAACGGCATTACCTTCTTTATCTACAATGGACAAATGAGTCGTTTCTTCACTTTCTAAAGGTACTTTGCCTGCTCCAATTTCCTTGCTTGTAGAAGCCTTAAAAGCATCAAAACTTTCCATTTTAGTTACCGCATATGCAGAGTCTGAAAGCCCCTTTACAGGAACAGCATAGAAATCTGAATCACCCATATATTTTGCTCGATCGGCATAAGCTCTTCGCTCGGCTTCTACCATCAAATGAGTCGCAGAGATCGATTGAAAACCCATGAGTTTTAATTCGTAGGGTTCTACCATTTCTAATAATTGAGCTAATACTAATCCGCCACTTGAAGGTGGAGGCATAGAATAAATAGTATATTCTTTGAAATTGGTTTTGATGGGATCTCTCCAAACACTTTGGTATTGTTTCAGATCCTCTAAACTAATGATTCCATTTCCTTTTTTCATCTCTTCTACAATAAAATCAGCTACTGTGCCTTCATAAAAACCTGCACGTCCTTTATCTCTTATTTGAATCAAAGTTTGACCTAATTCTGGAAGTTTAATTTGATCTCCTTTAAGCCATGTGGCTTTTTTGGTAAAAGGATTTGGACCAGTTGAATATTTGCTAATGTTTTCATTGTGATTAGAATATCTATTGGCCTCATTTTCTGTTAATTGAAACCCCTTGTTGGCTAAATCAATTGCTGGTTGAATTAGGGTTTTAAATGGTAGTTTACCAAATTTCTTATGTGCTTCGAAAAGCCCATCCACTGTACCTGGTACTCCTGCGGATAAATGTCCAAATCTACTTTTGTCAGTAGCTTCTCCTTGGTCATCCAAATACATATCTCTAGTTGCAGATAATGGTGCTTTCTCTCTATAATCTAAAGCAGTAACCGTCCCATCATTTCCTCTTCGTATCATAAAACCTCCACCACCTAAATTTCCTGCAGCAGGATAAACCACGGCAAGTGCTAATTGCACAGCTACAGCGGCATCAGTTGCTGTTCCTCCTTTTTCTAGTATTGATTTTCCAATTTCAGAAGCTAAAGGATGTGCACTTACCACCATACCATTTGGGGCAGTTTGCTTTTTTTGAATTGGGTAAACGGGTTGATCTGCTGTGGTAGTTGGATTTTGCTTGCAAGAAGCAAATAGGAAAAGTAGAAGACTAACTTTTAGAAAATGGGATAAATGCATAGATGGAAATTAGAAGGGCGATTGAATATTTCCACCAAATTTACAAAATGCTTTTAAATTCCTTTAACCAATCAATGTCGGATCGCTATTTTTTTAGTCATTATCATTTCTCCATTTTCAAAAATACTCAATAAATACCAACCTTCAGAAAATTCATGGAGGTTGATCAGGGAGTTTTCACTCTCAATTCCTCCTTTTTTCACTTGTTTTCCGAGAATATTAAAAAGTTGATAAGTATAATCACTTTCATAATTAAACTTGTCATTCTCAAAAATTAAATTAATCTCCTCTTTGGCTGGATTAGGAAATAAAAGTAGGGTAGTGGTCTGTTCTTCTTGATTTATGGTAGAAGTGCTTAAATAGGTGGTGGCATAATACGGTTGATAAAAAATGGTCGAATCCGATAGGTTTTGAAAAGAGATAAGGGTGTTGCCGTCATTTGGAGTATTAGAATCTGTATAAAAATACATGACGAACATATAAAATTCACCAGGCAACATATCGAGTACCGTGCTATTAATTTCAGGAGGAAAGCATTGATCTAAACATAAAGACGTATTCCAATCGCTAGGAATATTGTTTTGCTCCCGCTTTATTTTTAAATCAAAGGAACTGGCTTCATTATGATACATATCTGCAATGATAGTCAAGGTACTTCCTGCTTCTCCATTCACTTCATTGGTAAAACCTCGAATTTGAAAGTTGATGTTTTCTTGGGCTTTTATTGCATTGGAAAAAAACGCAAGAAACAGGGTACACCATAAAAAAACGATTCTTTTATACATAAGCATCCATTTAATAACCAAATTTAAACTATTGTACGTAGAAATTTAGGAATGGTTGATATTAAAATAGTCCGCTAATTTACATTTATTCTTTTTCTTCTTCGGCCAATAATTGGATCAATCGATTTGGATAATCTGTAATAATTCCGTCTACTCCCCATTCCAATAACTCTTGCATCCTTGGTATTTCATTAATCGTCCAAGGAATTACGCGCATCCCTTTGGCTTGTGCTTGCTTCACAATATCGGCATTAATCAAATTGTGATTTGGACTGTATATCTCAGGAATGTAGCCTAAATAACCCATAATGGTATCTAAAGGCTCGTTTAAGGAAGTTAAATAGGCTTGTTGAAGTTGAGGTGCTTTTTTCTTTAAAATTTTTAAAAGGCGGACATCAAAGGATTGGACATTGCACTGATCCATCAATTTTAATGATTCAATTTCTTTTAAAAACAAATTGGCATAGACTTCAGGTTTAGGGGTATAGATTTCATCCCAAGCAGGTCTTGACTTAATTTCAATATTATACCGAATATGTGTTTTATTTTTAAGCTTCTTATAGGCTTCTATGGCTTGTACCATTTCTTTAAACATAGGTTTATGCGTAGGCAAATTAGTTTGTTCAGGATAATTCTCTAAAGGCCTAGAACCACAATCAAAAGACTGGATTTCTTCAGTAGTCATTTGATATATGTTTAATGATTTTGCGGTGTCTTTTTTTACAAAAGTCCCATCTTTAAAAGTAGTCAAATAGTGCGCAAACCAAGGATCATGAGAAACCACCAATTGATTTTCTTTGGAAACGACGATGTCCAATTCCAAGGTTTGTACACCTAAATCTACTGCTTTTTTAAAAGCAGGAATAGAATTTTCAGGCATTAGGCCTTTAGCGCCGCGATGTCCTTGAACATCAAATTTATTATGCTTCATATCAGTTGTACAGGAGGAAATTATTAAAATTAGAAAAGTTAAAGTTATATTATTATTTATAGTCATGACAACAGAATTTAAGGCTTTTGAGTTTAGAAAACTAGTCATTTAGCAGACAAGTTTAAACATTTAAAGAATGGCAAAAGTATTTTACTTAACTTTGCTGCCAGAAAATTAAAGATATGAACTTCAAAAATCAAAGTGAAGCGGTAATCAATCAAATTATCATTTTTTTGGGTCAAATTGATCATAAAATTATGGTGCAACCATTAAGCTTATTTGGTCAAAGTAATATTGGGCAACATTTACGTCATATTCATGGTTTTTTTGATTGTCTAATTATGGGTAATAAACGTGATTGTATCAATTATGATAAGCGGAATAGAGACCCTAGGATAGAAACTGATCCAGCCTATTGTGCAGCTATTTTTACTTCGATGCTAAAAGAAATTGAGCTTTTAGATTTAAAACAAGAAATTTGGGTAAATGCGGGTTTGAAAACAGAAGATCGTTGTGTAGATCATTCGCTAAAGTCGTCTATTGGAAGAGAATTGGTTTATGCTGTAGAGCATTCTATTCATCATTTAGCCATTATTAAAATGGGCATGCGTGCTGAATTCCCTCATATCTCAATAGATGAAGATTTGGGCATAGCTCCTTCTACATTAGAATATAGAAAAACATGTGTACAGTAAGTTTTCTTCCTAAAGGAAAAGAAGATTTTATTCTTACTTCAAACCGTGACGAAGGAATAAATCGAAAATCTGCCGAAAATCCTTCATTTCATCCTTGGAAATCGGATACTTTACTTTTTCCAAAAGACGGAGAAGCAGGAGGTACTTGGATTGGCATTGCTGAAAAAAAACGAATGGCTTGTTTGTTAAATGGTGCTTTTTCATGGCATAAACATCAACCTCCTTATCGGCATAGTCGTGGATTAGTAGTGAAAGACAGTTTAGTTGATCCCTCAATTCATCATTTTTTATACCATTATCCTTTAAATGAAATCGAACCCTTTACTTTATTATTAGTTGATTGGTCGAGTGATTTTCAGTTTTGGGAATTGGTTTGGGATGGGCAGACTAAACATATCCGTTTACTTCCTAGAAAACCACTAATTTGGTCTTCTTCTACCTTGTATACTGATGAAATGAAAGCACTTCGAGTTGAATGGTTTTCTCAATGGATACAAGAAAACCCTTCTTTTGAAAAAGAAAAAATTACCCATTTTCATTTAAATGCAGGTGTAGGCGATCCAATTACTAATTTAATCACGGAACGTGGTTTTTTACGTACGGTAAGTAATACATGTGTGGTAAAAAGATCAGATGTACTCACTATAGATTATCAAGATTTAGTGAAGAAAACCTCTTCGGAAATGGAATGGAATTTAGCTATAATATCCAAGAGTCAAAAGTGTTAGAATCATGGAACCGACTCCTATAAATAATGATGCTTTTATTTTGCCTTTAGCTTGGCCGGATGCTTATGTATTTACCGCAGGCGCTTTTTATGATAAACTTTATCGCTTTTTTAGAGTCAATAATTCTGGGAAGTATCGCGTTGGACATGCTGCGTTAATTATGATTCGTAAAGAAGATGGCTTAATTGAATATTTTGATTTTGGTCGCTATATTACCCCTTTTGGGAAAGGTAGAGTGCGTGGTACCTTAACAGATCCAGATGTAAGCATTTCATTAAAAGCAAAGATTAAGCATAATCAAATTGAAAATTTAGAAGAAATTATTGCCTTTCTATCTAATAATAATCGATTGACACATGGAGAGGGACGTTTGCTCGCTTCTGTTTGTCAAGATGTAAACTATAATTTAGCCAAAGAGTATATTACAAATCTACAATTGCAAGGAAGTGTTTTATATGGCGCTTTTTCTAGGGGATATATCAATTGCTCCCGTTTTGTTACAGAATCTTTGATTCATGGATGTACGGTTCCTAAAATCCGTCGAAAACTAAAATACCTGGTGATAGGAACACAATCTCCTGTAGATAATGTGTTTAATGGTCGAACGGATAAATTTGTTTATGAAGCCGAGCATGGAAAGGTCAAGAAGATCAAAGGTGGACGTTTAAAATCATTAGCCATTTATTACGGAGGAATGCTTAAAAGAAATTACTCCAAAGGTAAGGACATTCCTCGTTCTTCTTTCATTCCTAAACCTGAGATTACACCGGAATTACCTGGCGAAATCCATTGGTTGACAGGTACAGGAGCTGGCGCTTGGTTTACTGTAGAAAAAGCAGATGATAATCGTTTGTGGGTTGCTCGATATGGAGAGGATGGACAAAATGATTATCGAAACCTATTTGAGTATCCTACAGGTTTTTCGCTTGATGAGCCTTATGAGGTGATTTACGATACGAATGCAGAGTGGGCTACTTTTAAACAAAGTGATCAAATTTTTAAGACACATCGCTGCATAGACAATTAGGGTTATTTTTGCATTTTCCCATTTTTATAGGTGTATTGAATTTTGACATTCCCTTCTTGGTCATACCATTTGTGCACTCCTTCTCTTTGGCCATTTACAAATTCACCTTCTTCTTTTAAAGTGGTTCCATTATCATAATAGCTTTTCACCATACCATTAATTTGACCTTGATGGAAGTTGGTTTCTTTCAATACTTTTCCTTGACGCATTTGAAGTTGAAGCCCATGTAATTGTCCACCGTAATAATTTCCTTTTTCTTTTAGGTTACTTCCGTTTTCATAAACTAGATAAGGACCATGCTTTACGCCATCTTTATAATTATAAATAGAAACTAAATCCATTCGTCTAAATTTGTAATCATAGGTTGACCACATCCCATCTTTAGCTCCTAAAAAGACAAACCCTTGTTCTATTAGATTATTCTGGTCATCATACTTAGAGGCTAATTGAACCGAATTATCGTTGGAGTAGGGGCTAAGTGTAAAACTTTCATCTACTCCTTCATAAACATTTTCAAAAGAGGTCACTGGAGAAAGATATTCGTTGCTCCCACACGAAACCAGCATTAAAGCAAAAATAATAAAGAGTACATTTTTCATTTTGTTAAATTGTTTTGAATAAAATGAATATTTACATCATAATTTACGGATGAAATTCAAATTTATAAAATTCATTTTTTTTTCACAAATAAGGAAGTTAAAAAGTATTTAAACTTGATTTTAATGGGGAGAAGACATTTTTTTTATTGAAATTTTCTTAAAAAAGTGTTAAGAATTTGGAATTACGAAACTATTCGTATATGTTTGTTACGAAACAATTCGTATGTGAAGCGACATAAGATGTTTTTAATTAGAAATTATGAAAAATAAGACAAATCGACCAACAGAAAGTGAGCTCCGAATCTTACAGATTTTATGGAAGGCTGGAGCTTCTACTGTACGAATGGTCAATGATAAAATAAACGAAGATAAAGAAACAGGATATACTACGACTTTAAAGTTGATGCAGATCATGTTTCAGAAAGATTTATTGGCAAGAGTGAAAGAGGGGAAAACCCATTTGTATACGGCAAATATTGAAGAGAAAGATACCAAACAAGGGATACTTGATCGGTTTAAAGATCGGGTATTTGGCGGATCTGCAACACAATTAGTCATGCAAGCCTTAGGCGGAAGTGAAACGAGCAAAGAAGAACTAGAAGAGTTAAAAGCTTTTATTGAAGACTTAGAAAAGAAACACGACAATGGATCATCTATTTAATTTTAGTCCGCAACTTGCAGAAACTATTGGGTGGACGATTATTCATTCGATATGGCAGGGATTTGCTGTTATGGCTTTACTTTGGTTGGTATTAAAAACGATATCAAAGAAAAGAGCGAATCTTCGATTCAATTGTAGTCTTTTCAGCCTGTTAGTATTAATCTTATGGCCTGTTTCCCAATTTATTTGGACCTGGGTGCATTTATCAGAGGTTTCTACAGGAAAGGTATTATTGCCTGTCGAGTTTATTCCATTTGTAATTACCAACATCGAATTGGAGTCTCAAGGTTTTACTGCCCAAGTATTGGCTTATTGTCAAATGCTAGCGCCGTATTTATCAGCAGTCTATCTTATTGGGTTACTTCTTTATGCTTTGAGATTAAGTGCAGGATTGACTGGTGTGTTTATTTTAAGACGAAAAGGCTTAATCCCTTTCCCTGATTGGGTAAGTTTAGAAGTAGATCGATTGGCTAAGCAATTAGAGATAAAACGCAAAGTTCAAATTTTTGAATCTACACTGGCAAAATCTCCTTTAACCTTAGGCCATTTTAAACCTTTAATTTTGATGCCAATAGGTTTGGTGAGTCAATTGTCGACTAGCCAAGTAGAGGCCATTTTAGCCCATGAATTAGCGCATATTAGACGAAATGATTATTTGTTAAATACGATCATTTCATTCATGGAAGTCTTTTTCTTTTATCATCCTGCTTTTTGGTGGATAAAGAAACAAATACATCTAGAGCGTGAAATGGATTGTGATGATTTAGCCATTCAAACAGGCACAAGTTTACTGGAATATATGAAAGCCCTTACCGCAGTGAAAGAATACCAATTACAGCCACATGCATTGACCTTGTCTTTTTCAGGTTCTAATAACAACCATCTTATGAGTCGCTTCAAACGATTGTTATTACCTAAAGAAAAAAAATCAATCATGAAAGGAAAATTAATAGTTGTTTTAAGCTTGTTCGGCATTTTATTATTAACCGGATGGAAATCAATACCAGAAGAAATTAAAGAGATACCACAGAGCATTAAAGAAAACATTTTGGGAGAAGAAGAAATTCTTGAAATTCCACTATTGGCAGAAAACAAGGAAACTGAAGAAACCGCATCTAATGAAAATTTGAGTTATTCTTTTAATTTAGATCATGAGGAAAGACCAAAGAAAAAGAGAAAGAAGCGGAAGGAAGAAAACCTAGCTAAATCTATTGAAAGTTTGGTAGTTGATGTTGGAAGTTTCTTAGTAGAAGATGTGGCACTTGGACTAACTGATTTAGGATTAAACATCACCGAAGAAGTATTGGAAGAAATTGTTCATGTTTTTGATACGGTGCCTCCTAGAAGTACAGAAGAATTTGAAGCAGAAATGGATCGTTTAGGAGCAGAAATGGAAGAAATCGGAGAAAAGATCGAAAGTAAAATGGAGTTGATGGAAGATGAACTTGAACTTATGGCCGAAGAGTTAGCTGAAGAAGCAGAACGTATTGCCGAAGAGTTTTCTAAAGATGTGAATTTAGAACGAAAGATTGAAGCTAAATCAAAAAAAGTGGAAAGAATGGCGGAAGAATTGGCTCTAAAAGCAGAGAAAATCGCTATAGAAGTGGAAGAGAAATTGGTCACTAAATTAGAATTAAAAGCGAAAGAGTTAGAAAAAATTGCCAAGGAATTTGAATCCCATATGGAAGAGAGGGTGGAAAAGTTAAATGTTGAGTTAACTGCTGATTTGCGTAAAGATGGCTATTTCAAAAAGGGAGAAAAAATCAATAGTATAAACGTACAAAAAAATGGAAATATTCAAATTAATGGTAAAACGATCAAAAAAGAACATACCGAAAAGTACAAAGCTATTATTGAGAAATACTTTAGTACTGGAGATAATTCTAGCTTTTCAATTAAAATATAAGATGTAAAAAAGTGCACTAGTGAGAGCGTGTCTTTAAGCCCTTAGGATTAAATTTCTAAGGGTTTTTTTTATAATAGGATTCATTCAAAATTTTTCTGTCATAGGCAAATTAGAAAAATATTCTTGCCCTTCTAAAGTATGTTGTCCAAGTAACTGAAAACAAAATTTGGCAAAACCCAATTTAGGACAATTCATTATTTTTTATTATTTTCAATTCATATTGTAATGTACAATCATCAATTTAATTTTATCTAAACAGAACTTATGTAATAGAGCAAACAAACATATCATTTTAAGAAAATATACACTTAAAGCATCATAATTAATTTAAAACATACAATATGATAATCCTCTCAAAAAAAATAAGTGCGATTGACTTCTTATTTAAATTCAAAGGTATTCTTTTGACCGTAGTTTTATTTCGTGTCTGTGAAAAAGAACCTCCTCCGTTAAGTCAATATTCCCATCTTTTATGGAATCATCAAACGCCTCCATTATTATCCGAAAAGGATGTTAATGAAGAAGAAAATGTAGATAAACCTTCCTGCGCTTTTGTAGGTTTTAGAGAGGCTACTTCCAATCCGAATATTCTCCTTCAAGAGCGGATTAATTCTTCGTTTTGATTCAATCTAATTCAATTTTTTAAATCCTCTAAATAATTTATTATGACTATCTTCTATAATCTATGGTGTGTGTTTAATCACTCACTAAAAGTTTTAATCTTCTTATTCCTGTTAACTCATTTTATCGGTTGTGAGAAACAAAATCCTAGTCCTAATGATCCTTTAATTTTTGAAAGAAAACATAATGAAGGAGATCAAGCTCCCAATACGGCATATCAAATTCTAGGCTTTGACAATATAAATTCGTTATCTAGTTTGATTATAGCACCCTCTGCAGAAGAACAAGAAACAGTTACTGCCTGTGCGGATATTTCCTTTTCTACTAATATGGTACAAATTTCAGTTTTAAAATTAGATGGAGACTGGGAATCCTTTTGCTTTTTATCATTTGAGATACAAAATGTCTTGTCAGATTTAGGATGGACGTCCATCGAAATATCAGAAACTATTGAAAATTTATTTAATCCAATGGTTGTATATGGGGCCTATAGTTATCCCATTTCATTGCATCTTTATAACTCCTTAAACTTAGATCCATTAATTTATACCGATTGTTTTTATAATATTGTGGCAATTCGAAAAGGGCCATATTTTAATCCAATCCCCGATGACGTTATTATAGATCCTCCTACTTGTGGCCCAGGCATCATGGAGCGCATTTACAAAGGGAATTCATTTGTAGAACCTACTGGTTGCCTCACTGCAATTTCAGCAGCAAATAATATACGATTGAGATTAAAAGAAGGAGGGAGTACCTCAACTGATATTATTCTTTCAATTAATAGTGTGACACTAATTGTATCTATTTTAATTGATGCAGGTTGGACGGAAGATGAAGCACTTCTTTTTTTAGACAAATTTTCTAAAGGTCATTTGGCTCCAAGCAAATTTTTCGAGATCGTGCAATATCATATAATTCCTCATCATCCAGATTTTTTGGCTTTAGATGAAGGGACCATAGTTAATCGATATTTCTATTCTGTTGGGTTATCCATGATAGATAGTTTTTTAGATCCTACATCAGCTGCTTCCTTAGCAATTTATGGAAAAGCAAAATTATATTGCAGTCCTTATCAACCTACATTGGATTAGCACCATTTGTTGTTTGATTAAATTAATATTTGGGCTAAGTAAAAATAATTTAGCCTTTTCCTCTATAGAGTGAAATTTTATTTTTCATTTTTTAAATCAATAATTATGACCCTTTTATATAAAAACCAAGACACTTATAAAGTTCTATTTTTTCTACTAGTTCTCTTTGTAGGGATATCCTGCGAAAAAGAAATGACTCCACAAGCAGATACTATTTTTTCGGAAAAAAAGAATGAACAATCTAATAAACCTAACGCGGCAAGATTTACCACTATAGATCATGAAAGTGAAAATCTACCTTTTGATATTCAAAATGCTACATTAGAAAACAATGAAATTCCAACGGATTGTAATAATTTGCCTTCAGATGTCAATTTCATGTATGTAATTGTTCGCAAAGTAAATTGGGAAACAGAGTGGTTTTGTTTTGTCGAATCTGAAATTACTGAAGTCCTTACCGACCTTGGATGGAGTCCCAATGAAATTCAAGCGACTTATGAAATCCTTTTTGATCCCTCAAAAATTTATGGCGTTTTTAGTTATCAAATTGCTAGTCATTTATATGCGTCCTTAAATCTTGATCCTTCGATATATACCTCTTGTTTTTTTGGTTCTACTCGTTTAGGTGAAGGTCCTTATCCCTACAGCCTACCTAATGGGTCTGGCCCCGCTCCACCCACTTGCGATTTTGGAACGATGAATATTCTTTACACAGGAAACTCATTTAATAATACTCAAAATGGTTGTTTTGTTTTTGTGGCTGGTTCAAATATGATTCGACTTCGTTTAAACGAGGGGAGTACGACAGATGTAATTAACCTGCCTTTGTCAGTGCCTATTATTGAATCTGCCTTGCTTAATGGAGGTTGGTCTTTGCCTGAAATAGAAATCTTTTTTGAAAAATTTGTAAATGGCTATATGACTCCAAGAAGATTTTATAATATCGTTCAATATGACATCATTCCCAATCACCCAGATTATTTGGCCTTACCCCTGGAAGAAATAATTCAACGTTATTTTTATTCAGTAAATCTTTCTCTTTTTGATTTCTCCACCTTAAATCATGGTACCTTTACTTTATTTGGAAATGCTGATTTATATTGTGGGTTTTATGATGATATTAAGAATTAAAACAAAATAATTTCTTTGTTTGGGCTAAACATGGATCTAGGAAAACTAGACTAAATTTCAAATATTTAATAATGACTATCTCTTCAAAATATACTAGTTAATATTTGGTTGAAGAAAATTAGTTAGGTAATTTTATATTCTAAAAACAAGCCTATGATTCCATTTCAACGTTGCGGTTATTTTTATATAGATTCCATTGAGAAGAACAAAGTAGTATTGCGTATTGAAGGTGAGTTTGAGGAAAGTGTAGATGAGGTGGCAGACTATGATGAGGTATGTTTATGGGTGATTACTGAAATGTATGATTCTTTATATCATGGCCAAGGTTGTCGGGTGTATTCCACACATGAAGAAGCTCAAAAAGCGGCAGCTGACCTTTCTAAATCTTCTAAAGAATTATTACAAAAATATCATGGTCTATTATCGACAACGAATATAAATACCAAAGAGCAGACTGCTTTTCTAAAGACATTAGAAGATGTTCCTCAAACCGATCAAACTCACATTTATTTAGCAAGCCTTCATAATGAAGAAGAGATTGACTTTTCTGACCGCGACCGTTTGTTATCCTATGGCTTTGATAAAACACATATTTACAAAGAGAATAACGGCCTTTGGGCAAAGATTCAATTAATCCAAATCCAAATACCAATAAGCAAAGAAGGGTTTGAATATTGGAGTGATCGAATCGAAAAAAAAGATTATTTTTCAGAGGCCAAATTATTTCTATCAGAAAATAATAATGGATATCATCTATATGGTAAAATTTTTATTCCAGCCTTAAAAAAACAATTAGAGGAATTACTAAAATTTGCATTACCTTCAGGCTCATATCAGACGGCATTGCCCAAAAACGAAGAAGCATTTAATGAAATAGCCAAACAACAAATTAGTAATCGGAAATTATATGATTTACTCCAAGAAACACATGCTAGTCATGGCTATATCTCTTTTGAAGTAAAAAATATTGATCTCATTTCACATTTGAGAGAAGGAATGGTAATTTATGGATAAAGGAGAAGACAACAAAGTGTATAATGAAGGATCGTAACGAGAAAAAAATATTCAAAGAATGGCTTGAAAAATTGCAACAAGAAAGTTGGCAACTCGAATTGATTATTTCAGGACTTGCCATCTATGGTCTATTTTCTGTTTATGGATACTTAGAGGGAGTGCGTATAGATCGGGATTTGGGTAGCCAAATTAATTTCTCTCCTTATGTTTTGGGTTATTTTATTTTCAAAACGGGTATACTCATATTCATTACCAACTTGCTGATCCACATCGTTATTCGTAGTCTTTGGATTGGTGCGATTGGTCTACGTTATGTTTCTGGTGATATTAATTATGATCAGTTAAAATACAATAAAAAAGTAACGGATTTTTATAAAACTAAAATTGGTTCCTTTGATACCTACATTGAGCAGTTAGAAAAGCTATCGAGTATTATATTTTCTTATACTTTTTTATTGTTCTTTATCTTTTTTTCTATTTGCATATTCACACTTGAAATGTATGCTTTAGATATCGTTTATTATAAAATTGTAGGTAAGGAAGCTTATTATGAGGCCACTTCTCCTATTGGAACTATTCATTTTTTTCTTGGTGTAGTTGTTGCTTTTGATTTTATCTCCGGAGGATTAATAAAAAGAATAAAACAAAGGCATTTTGCCTTTGTTTATTTTTGGATCTATCGATATTTCGGAATACTAACCTTGTCTTTTTTATGGCGACCAATTTTGCTTAATTTTTTGGACTTAAGGTTTACTAAATTTTTCTTTTTTCTTTCTATACCAATCTGCTTCTCTTTAATTTATTTCAATGGCATGCGATTAAATAATTTATCCTATTTCCCAATGATTGATCGAAGTCCTAAATTAAGCCATTTGAAATCTACAAAACATATCTTTCAGAAAGAAATTTATGATGAATTGAATCTAGATTCCAAAAGTTATTCTTCAATTAATTTGTTTAGCATTCCTTCAAAAAGAGTACGTGGCCCTTTGTTTGAAGTATTTGTGAAAGGGATAAACTCGGATGATCAATTTATTCAAGAAAATAATCCTGAATTAGTTAAAATTCGAAATGTCGGAATGGTGCGTTCTTCGAATTACGAATATATTAGTGAGGAAAAAAACAAAAGAGATACGGATTTAGATAATGCTATTGATGAAATTCGAAAAACATTTCGAGATAAAAATTTAGTAGGTAAAAAACGAATAGAAAATATACGAATGGTCAATAAAAAAATTGATTCTATTCAACATATTTTTTTGATGAAAGAAAATGAATTTAATGAAAACAACTTAAGTCAAGTTAAACAAATAATTGAATCGACGTTTAACTTTGAAATTAACGAAAAACCTATTGACTCTAAAACAGTAACTTGTGATTTTTACCAACACCCGCGTAGTGGAGTAAATGGAATGTTATGCTTTTTCCCATTGGATAGTTTAGCTCTGGGAAGAAACTACTTTACCATAAATAAAATTGCATTAATAAGTAATGATAAAGACTTTTTTGATACGCTAAAAGTTACCGTTCCCTTTATTTATGAAGGGCTTTAAACGTAATAATAAATAAGATGCCTATTATTCTTGGATTCAAATCTCATTTACCTTATGCTTTAAATTGAAACAATCGAAAGTATATGAAATTATATTCCATCAGCGGTTTAGGTGCAGATCAAAGAGTCTTTGATTATTTGGATCTTGATGCCGAAATTATTCCACTGCATTGGATACCACATCATGAAGAAGAATCACTAATTGATTACGCGGAAAGGCTATCTCTAAAAATAAATGTATCGGAAGATTTTGGTTTGATTGGCGTAAGCTTTGGTGGATTAATTGCCACAGAAATCAGTAAAAAACTAAACCCCAAATTAACCATTTTAATTTCATCTATAGAAACCAAAAATGAACTTCGGGCTATCTACAAATTTTTTAATAAAACGAAACTAATTAATCTAATTCCATACCAATTATTAGATCCACCACGACAAATTGCCTATTGGCTTTTTGGGGCTAAAAATAAACATCTACTAAAAAAAATATTAGATGACACCAATTTGAAATTTGCCAAATGGTGCCTTAAAAATTTACTCGCTTGGTCAAATGAAACTAAAATAGAAAATCCTAAATTAAAAATATGTGGTACCAAAGATAAACTATTGCCCACTTCAAACGAAAAGAATGTGCATCGGATAATAGGAGGAACCCACTTTATGATTGTAGATCGAGCCACAGAAATTAGCGCGGTAATAAATGAATATTTGACTAAAAAGGAACTTCTTTAAAAGAACGCTTGGTGCTAAATGATTAATCTATAAAAAAAATAGAATTGTCGAAAAAAACGACATGTACATTTGAAAGTATGTAATTTGAGTTAACTCTAAATTCTATTTTATGATTGATTTTTTCCTCTTTAGTATGACGTTATATTTTCTCTGGTTTTGTCTCCTATGGAAAAATCCTTTAAAAGACAATTATTTAGAAATGGTTATAACTGGAGGTGATTTACCTTCTTGTTATTATGGTGGATAAAATTAATATTTCCACTCTTTTTAATAAAATTGAAACAAAGTCAAGTCGAGAGTTACAAGTGTATATCCACAAATTAAATTATCCAAATGAAAAGAACCGTGTTTTTATTGGGATAATATTTTTTTAACAAGTGTTCGGAAATAAGATCATGAAATTAAATCCAAAAAAAGAAAAAGATAATTAGTAGAAATTGTAAATATCAAGTTGTAAATTGATCTTAAATTT
>JAHDCJ010000124.1 GCA_020629935.1 Saprospiraceae bacterium
TAATACTCAAAGGGAAAAATAAAGAACTCAAGTCTCTAGGGTGGAGAGTATTATCTAAGCAGCATGACTATTTAGATAAAGAATGGTTAAACACTGTATCTAGATTTTGGTTTAAAAATTACGAAAGTATTAATATTCAGAAGCTTGATATATCCTTTGTATTATTTCAAGCCTTACAAATGAGAATTGTAACCAATTATAGTAACGACGCAGAGATATATTTATTTACTGATATTAATTATGATGATTTAAGTATTGAAGAATTTAGATCTCGGGATGAATTTTTTATTGAACTAGAATTTGGCACCGTTGATTTTAATCAATTATTAAAAAGTCATGAAATGGTTAATTCCTTTGTTAAGGCATTTAATAAGGAAAAAGAAAATGATCAAAATTTGCTTACTGGACTTTCATAAACTTACAATAATTAGACATAAGTTTTTGATATACAGTTATTTACATCACTTTTGAAACGTTAGGGTTGTAAATGAGCTTGAATAAACGGAACATTAGACAAGCAATTAAATCAGTTGAAAAAGACCACATTTAATATGATTTGTGTTTTTCTCTATTGATTTCTCTGATAATAATCCTATTTCTAGCTTGTTTTAAGCTATTGTAATTATTGGCAATTATGTTCAATGTAATTAGCTGCTGTTATAATGCTGACTATCGAAATTAAATCAAACCCAATAGAATATTACAAATGGCTCAATTATTAAGAATTTCCGAAAACGTATATCTCAGGATATAGGGTATATACATTTAAGCATAGAATAATGGATCAGTGTTGCTTTAGTAATAACGATTAAGTAACTTGTCAAATAGGTAATATTTGTAACTATAACATGAACTATGAATCACAAAAGATACTATTTGAATGCCTTTCATGAAAAGCATTCAAAGAAATGTGAAGAGGAAGTTAAAAGAGTTGCTAAGTTAAAATTTACTCTAAAAGAAATGATCGATCAAAGTAAGGAGCTTAATAAAGATAGGTTAATTGATCTCAAATATAAACTTTAGCAAAATGATCAAGCAAGGTTAATTGACCCTAAATCTGGTGAATCTAAATTCATCATTTTATATAACTAGATAAGAAATTAGAACGTGCAATCCTATGTTTTTGGCCTAAAATCAAATTATGTTCTTCGTGAATGGATTCTCTGAGGTATCTTTCGGGCATCAAGAGTTGAAGTACAATATCTATAAAGAGTACGCCTGTAATACTTAGTAAGATCTCACCAGCCCAGCTTAAATCATCAACAGAGAAAAAGTAAGAAAAGAAAAAATGAGGTAATAGAAATATAGTTACTCGAAACGTTAGTTTGATAAGTAGGAATAGCCTATAAATCCCCATAAATCGAGAGATAAACTCTTCTAGGAAAACAAAGAATGACCGCAAACCATAAAACCGAATTGATAAGTGAAATTTATCAAAAGTGAAGGAATTCGAAGCTATGTAAACAACACTTTTTTTGCAATTAGGACATTCTAATATTTTATTATTTACTGAAATTTCAGTTTCAAAAAAACGAGAACAGGAGGTACATTTAATAATCCTTTTTAGCATCATTAATTCTTTCGCATTCCCAAGAAACCAGCTAGGTACAAAGAATCTGGTGTTACTCGATTAATATCGTATTCAGTAATTACCATTCCGCCACCTACTTCGTATACACGTGAGCAATCGTCGCTAGTTTCAAACTTAAATATTGTATGAACACCATTGTTTCCTAATAACCAATCTCCATTTTCACGGAATTCAAGAGATTGGTAGCAATCGTTTTCAGCTAAAACATCTAAACACCACATCCCAATTAATCCACAAAAATCAGAAGCAGGATCTCCGCCTTCGGGTTCTCCATCAAAGCAACTGAATAGAGACAAAATGAAAAAGACAGATAGTATAGGACTAAGATTTCGCATGAGCAAATATTATGTATCTCAAGATAGTAATTAAACGATTAGATTAATAGGGCGGGAAATTACTTTTTTATTTAATCGAATCAGGAATAATGGAAGAGGATAAACGACGACTAAAACGACGACTAATAAAAAAGACCTAACTGACTATCAGTCAATTAGGTCTATAAACGTAGCGTGAGAAAGACTTGAACTTTCGACCTCAGCATTATGAATGCTGCGCTCTAACCAGCTGAGCTACCACGCCATTTTTGATTTTTCGTTCTTGGAAATTTATTCTTCAATAAATGCTATCCGAGAAGCGGATGCAAATATAGTTTTTTCAATTTTTTCTCCAAAACTATTTTTTGCTTCCTCCTCGTATTTTTTATTAGTTTTAAACAAAATTAATGCCGTGTTTATACCAATAGGTGACGATCAGATCATTGGAGGAAGTAAACCTCTTTTTTCATACGGATTTATAGTCCTCAATATCCTTATCTTTTTACTTCAGGTCGCGACGCCAGGGCAGCTTATATGCGAATTTGCAGCCATTCCTGATAATATATTAAATGGTAATGCTTACCTCACACTATTGACAAGCATGTTTATGCACGGAGGTTGGATGCATTTGATCGGGAATATGATGTTTCTATGGGTTTTTGCTGATAATATCGAACAAGTCATCGGTAATTTTAATTTTCTAGCGTTTTATTTACTGGGTGGTCTCGCAGGTTCTTTAGCACATATTTATCTTAGCCAAGGAGGGGATGCGATTACTTGTTGTACACCTTGCCATGACATCAATCCCTGTAACTTAGGTGCGCAAATGCAAGCCTGTGCTCGATTCACTCCATCTTTAGGAGCAAGTGGTGCTATTTCTGCGATTCTTGGAGCCTATCTCGTCATGTTTCCTAAATCTAAAATCAAGATTTTAATTTTGGTCATTTTTAGAAGCTTCAAATTGCCGGCGATGGTTTTTCTTGGGATCTGGTTTTTACAACAGCTGATTCCTGGGATGGGTGCATTTACTGGAAGTGGTGAAGGAGGAGGCGTTGCTTGGTGGGCCCATATCGGAGGTTTTGTTTTTGGGGCATTGATAGGACTTTATGCCAGAAAATCTTATGATTTAGGACCCGACTTGACTTCCAGTGATGGTCCTGCTGATTATGTGTAAACTGAAATTATTCTCTTAATTAGTCAATTCGATTTTTATTGTAGCCTACAGAATAAATGGATTTATATCTATTTTAATCTGATTACCTTTGCCGTATAAATATTAGAAATGTCAGAACCAGGAAAAAAACGAACAGATCTTAACGAATTGGGTGAATTTGGACTAATAGATCACATTACCAAAGATGTCGTCCTTCATAATAAATCTTCCATCAAAGGGGTAGGAGATGATGCTGCCGTGATGGAATTTGGAGAACAATACACTGTGGTCAGTACGGATTTGTTGGTCGAAGGGATTCATTTTGATATGATGTACATGCCCTTGAAACATTTGGGTTATAAATCGATCGTCGTTAATTTGTCTGACATCTTTGCGATGAATGCCATTCCAAAACAGGTCACGGTTTCTATGGCGCTTTCCAATCGGTATTCTGTGGAGGCGATTGAAGAATTATATGAAGGAATTCATCGTGCTTGTAAAATGTATAATGTAGATCTGGTCGGTGGTGATACAACATCCTCTCCCTCTGGTTTGACTTTGAGTATTACAGCGATAGGCCAAGTGGATAAGGATAAGATAGCTTTAAGAAGCGGTGCTTCTCCTGGTGATATCCTCTGTGTGACGGGTGATCTTGGTGCCGCCTATCTCGGACTTCAAATATTAGAAAGAGAAAAACAGATTTATTTAGAAAATCCTGGCGTTCAACCAGACCTCGAAGATCAAAATTATTTAATTGGGCGTCAACTAAAACCAGAGGCTCGTCTTGAAGCCATCGAATACTTTCAAAAAAATAACTTAGTGCCTACCGCAATGATTGATGTTTCTGATGGATTGGCCTCCGATTTATTTCATATTTGTACCCAATCCAATGTAGGTGCAATTTTAGAAGAAGGAAAAGTCCCGATTCACCCAGACTCTGAGGTAAAGGCACTTGCTTTTAATATGAATCCAATTACCGCAGCCCTGCATGGCGGAGAAGATTATGAATTGTTGTTTTGCATCAAAGAAGCAGATCTCGAAAAGGTGCGTTTCATGCCCAATGTGTTTATCATCGGAGAAATAGTTGATAAATCCGATGGTATCAAGTTGCATACGACAGGCGGAAAAATTCTTCCATTGGAAGCTCAGGGTTGGAAACACTTCAAGGAAGACTAATTACTTGCAAATCTTTTTGAAATGCCTTATCTTTAAACAATGCATGTGACAAAATTATATCGATGCTTTGCGCTTTCTATGGCCTTCTTAGTTTTTCTAAGTACGGCTGGTCTGAGTGTTGATATGCATTTTTGTAATGATCAATTGAAGGGAATAAGCCTAATTGGCAAAGCAGCCAATTGCCATGAGAAAGAAAGTCATTGTAAGAATAGTAAAAAGGCTTGTCATCAAAAGAAGCATCAAGAATCCAAGTCGACATTAGCAAAAGATGATTGTTGTAATAATGAGCATTTTATTTTACAAATGGATGTTGATTTTGCTCCTTCTTCAATAGACGCATTCGACGAAAGTCCAACAAATCTCGATCTTGTCTTTGATCGTAATATCATTTTTAATGAATACAAAATAGTATTATCCAAGTGCGATCTAGAAAATTATAGACCGCCTCCGGATATCTGCTCTAGGCATATATTGTATCAATCTTTCCTTTGTTAGAAATTGAATTTGTTTACCAGGCGATGTCATGCATCGCCCTTACTCGCATATACATATTTGTGAACGAATTCTAAAAAATGAAACCTTTTATAAAGAGCCTAATCGCTCTGTTACTATTCTGTATAACTCAAAACTTGCATGCTCAGGGGCCTCCGATTACGGGAGATAAACCCATCATGCTTGGGGCAAAAAGAATCGTCTTGAAAACTTTATCGGAGTATAGAGTTATGGAAAATGGTGATTATTTGCATGCGCCATTTATGATCCATTATTTACCAACGAGTAGCACACTTTTGGGCTTACACGTCCCCTTGATTTGGTCTGATTCCTACGATGAAAATAATAGATCAAATGGGCAGGGTCTGAGTCTTGGTGACATTCAGCTATTGGGTAAATATCAATTTTGGAGACGAGACGGCATGGGTAAAACCCTCCGGTTTGTGGCCAAAACTTTTAATTCTATACCAACAGGAAAAGAGTTAAATTTCCCCGGAATCATACAAGGCAAATTCCAATCTTTCAATGGTTTGGTCCTCGGTTATGAAAGCATTAAATATGGGATTTCTAATGAACTGGGATACAATTATATTCAGGATAGTGAGCATGACGAGCTCCGATATAAACTAGGTTTTGGTTTGCCTCTTAAAAAACCAAGTTATCCTGTGGATCAAATCAATTTGTACTTTGAATATCAAAGTGGTTGGTTTGTGACCTTGGATGATTATTACATGTTATATGCACAGGGAATTCAATATGCCAAAGGAAGGGTCACCGTTGAAGCCTCCGTGCAATTTCCATTAATTCAAGAGCTTCCAGAAATTGAAAAGCGAAAATTCAGCGTGATTTTTGGGACTCGATTTGTTATTTAAAAAAGTACAATTATGAAAAATATATTTTTAATAATACTAGGCTTTATGCTTTTTAGCCTTTCGGCGAATGGTCAAGCCAAAGACAATTATACCATCAAAGTAGATGGGTTGGGATGTCCGTTTTGTGCCTATGGACTCGAGAAGAAATTCAAAGAGTTTGAAGATATTGATGATGTTAATATTGAGATGGAAACGGGTGTTTTTACGTTTACCTATCCCTCAGAAAAACCGCTTTCCATAGAAAAAGTAGAAAGCCAAGTTGATGCCGCAGGTTATACAGCGGTGAGCACAAAAATTGTTCGTGCTGATGGTAGTATGGAAGAGAATAAAGCCTCAGCCAAAGAAGAACTGGTTGGAGAAAAGACGGAATACGAATTCAAAGTCTCTGGAAATTGCGGTATGTGCAAAGCAAGAATTGAAAAAGCTGCAAAAAGTATTCACGGCGTCAGCGATGCTGATTGGAATAAAAAATCCAAAATCTTAAAGCTAACGATCGTTGGTGATTTGTCTGCTATGGAAGTCAAAAGAGCAATTTCTGCGGCCGGTCACGATACTGATGAAACAAAAGCCAATGATGGCATTTACGAAAAATTACCTGGATGTTGCCACTATGAAAGAGTTGAAAAATAAATTATCATTACTACTTTTTGTAGTCGTTGTCATTTCTTGTAAGCCAGATGTCCAATCATGGCAACTCGAGAATTCAATAGAATTGGATGGTGTCAGTCCTTTGGGAATTAGTTTTCTGGAAGACGATATGTGGATATCGGATAGCGATAACAATAGGATAGTTCAATTGGATAAGAATGGAAGGATAAAAGATGAAATTCCTAATATCCAAAGACCGATGCATATTTGTGCTGTTCCAAACGGTTTGTTGATTCCAGAATTTGGTTCGGATCAAATGTTGCGCTGGGGATATGGACGGCTAGACACCTTGCGATTTAAGTTTAGTCAAGATTTAGACGCACCAGCGAGTGTGGCTTCCTATCAATCGGAAAAAGCGATTGCCGATTTTTATAATCACCGCATACTTTTTTATAATGGATCGGAATGGATGAGTATTGGAAAAGAAGGTAAAGGAAATGGGGAGTTCTATTATCCAACAGATATTCAAATCACTGAAAATGAAATCCTAGTAGCTGATGCCTATAACAATAGGGTGCAGGTTTTGGATAAAGAAGGAAACTTTATTCGGATGTATGGGCAAGATTTAGGAATGAATGCAGCTACTGGAATTTATCAAAGTAGTGAAGAACTTTTTATTACTGATTTTGAAAACGACAGAGTTTTAGTATTGGATAGTATCGGAAACTTGAAGCAAGAGATATTGGAATTATCCAATCCTGTAGATGCGACCATTCACAAAGACACCTTGTATGTATTGAATTACAAATCAAAAATTATTAACAGATATTCCTTTAAATAAATTTTAAAACTTTAGATATGAAACAGATTTTTACTTTAATGATCATGTTGACGACATGTTGGGTTATGCAAGCTCAGAAAAACGTTTTTTTAAATATCAATCATAATTTGGGGACAGAGGAGTTTGATTTTGAAACAGCGGGTGAAAATGATTTGGGGGATCAATATAAGATTGATCGTTTAGAATATTATATTTCTCAAATTTCTTTAACACATGATGGAGGACAGGTTACGGCAGTAGAAGACTATTGGATTTTAGTAAATGCGGCCAACCAAAGTACTTTCGATTTGGGTTCTTTTGATTTGACGGATGTGGAGTCAATTTCTTTCCACATTGGCGTTGAAGAATCCGTAAATCATAATGATCCAACACTGTGGCCATCAGATCACCCCTTAGCACCAAAATCACCTTCAATGCACTGGGGATGGGCCGGTGGATACAGATTCATTGCGCTTGAAGGAAATGCTGGAAATAGCTTCAATACTAATTTTGAGTTGCATTGCTTAGGCGATAATAACTATTTTGAAACTAGCATAGATTTAACAGGAGAAACTTCAGATGATGCGATCAATCTCTACATTAATGCAGATTATAATGAGGGATTAAAAGGTTTAGGATTGGCTAGTGGCGTCGTTAGTCATGGTACCCTTGAATCAGAAGAATGTATCAAAAATTTTAGAGATTATGTTTTTAGTGCAGGGACTTCAACGGGTCTATTTGATGTGAATACTAGTTTAGAATTTTCGATCGCTCCAAACCCTTCGAACAATGGTCTTGTAAATGTTTCATTGGACAACCAAGGAGAGACTCATCATATTCAGCTTTATAATTTAGCGGGTAAAATGATTTTGGAAACAAAAACAATTAGCTCTACTACTCAAGTACAAATTGCAGACAAAGGAATCTATTTGTTAAGCATCATGGACGAAAAAGGAAACCAAGCGACAAAGAGAGTTATTGTACAATAGTGAAACTTAGAATCTACATATCTTTTTTGGTAATGATGCTGGTGGGCATTTTTTCTTCATGTCAAGAAGAAACGATGCAAACCTCGATTCACGACGAGCTAGTTCATTTACCTTATCAATTTCCAGAGATAATTTATCCTGAGGAAAATGAATTCTCATTGGAAAGATGGGAGTTGGGCAAAAAATTATTTTTTGATACCAGATTATCCATTGATAACAGTGTCAGTTGTGGATCATGTCATCAACAAGAACTTGCCTTTAGTGATGATGTAGATTTTTCTATCGGAGCCGATGGGGCTTTAGGAACGAGAAATGCGCCTTCTCTTGCAAATGTGGCTTACCACCCATATTATACAAGAGAAGGCGGCCTTTCTTCTTTGGAGATGCAGGTGCTGGTACCCATTCAAGAGACAAATGAATTCAATCATAATATCGTAGATATTGCGGCCGAACTTCAAATGGATGCTGATTACGAACAACGAAGTATTTCTGCCTATGATCGGGAGCTCGATGCCTTTGTGATTGCAAGAGCATTAGCCAATTTCGAGCGGACCTTAATCAGTGGCAATAGTGCTTACGATAAATACAGAATGAATCCTAATTCACAGGATTTTTCGGCGAAAGCCAAAAAGGGTATGGAATTATTTTTTAGTAATAGACTGAATTGTAACTCATGCCATAGTGGGCTCAATTTTACAAATTATCAGTTTGAAAATAATGGATTGTACAACGAGTATGCCGATACTGGTCGACATCGCTTGACAAATGATCCTGATGATATCGGTAAGTTCAAAGTGCCTTCTCTCAGAAATATTGAAGTGACTGGGCCTTACATGCATGATGGCAGTTTGGTAAGTTTAAGTGACGTGATCGACCATTATAGTAGCGGAGGAAATGATCATCTAAATAGAAGTGAGAAGTTACTTCCTTTTAGCCTTACGGCGAATGAGAAAGAAGAACTCATTCAGTTTTTAAAAAGTTTAACAGATCACGAATTTTTGAACAATCCCCTTTTTTTTGAATAGGGTATTGACTAAATCGATTAAAATGAAAATTAAGATTACAGTTTTATTAGGTTTTATCTTTCTGTGGATTGCTTGTAGTGAAGAGCCTGAAAGACCAGTAGTTGAACATGATACTACTCCTTATGTGTTGGATATTGGTGAATTTCCAGAACCTTTCTTGCCAGAAGACAACGCGTTGACAATCGAAAAGGTAAAATTAGGACGAATGCTTTTTTATGAAAAGAAATTATCTAAGGGTAATTCACAATCTTGTGCGGGTTGCCATAGACAAGAGCATAGTTTTACAGATACTGCCAGGTTCTCCATTGGAGTAGAAATGCTACCAGGGAAGAGACAGGCGATGTCAGTATTTAATATGGCGTGGCATAGCAATCAGTTCTTTTGGGATGGTCGATCCAATTTATTGCGAGATCAATCCTTAAAACCGATAGAGGATCCATTAGAAATGAATGAGACCTTAGAGAATGTTATTGCCAAGTTATCCAATGAACCCATGTACCGTGATCAGTTTGTACGCGCTTTTGGAGAGGATGATATAACGGAACAAAAAATGGCATTGGCCATGGAGCAGTTTATGTTGAGTATCGTATCCAAGGATTCCAAGTATGATCAATTTTTGAGAGGTGAAGTGGAATTGACAGAAAGCGAAGAAAGGGGACGTATTTTGTTTTCAACAGAGTATAATCCTTTTTTTCCTGAATTATCTGGAGCCGACTGTGCTCATTGTCATGGAGGATTTAACTTTGAAAATGATCTTTATATGAATAATGGTCTCGATGCAGATGGTGAATTTACAGATATCGGTCGCGAAGAAGTGACAGGAAATATTGACGACAAAGGAAAATTTAAAGTGCCTAGTTTAAGAAACATTGAATTAACAGCTCCGTACATGCACGATGGACGGTTTACTAGCTTGGAAGAGGTCATTGATCATTATGATCATGGAATAAAAAAATCCGAAACCTTGGATCTTGCATTGTTGGCAACAACGGATACAGGTCTATTATTGACTGATCAAGATAAAACGGATTTGATCAATTTTATGAAAACACTGACGGACCAAAATCTACTGACTAATCCGGAATATTCGAACCCGTTTTGATCGAAGCATAAAAAAGCGATGGTTTCAAAAAAACCACCGCTTATAGAAGTTGCGAAATAACACTATGATTTGTTTTTATAGGTTTATGCAGTATATAGTCAAGGCAGTTAATCCTATCATTCCGAGCCTAAAGAGAACCACCTTTAAGTTTGTTTCTGTAGAAAACCCCATTTTTCTTTTGCATCTCCTATGCATAAAGAGCTCATGAGATTTTTCAATTTGATGTCTGATTTCGTTCTGGCTATTTAAATTTCTAGCTTGGTAAAGTACGGTTTGAAAAGTTGGAGCATTCATAGTTTTTTTGTTTGATTATACCCTCAAGTTATGGGTGGGTATGAGTCAAATCCACAATTCTCGACAAACTCCTAGAAAAAATCGGTAAACCCGGTTTATTCATTAGAACTTCGTTAAGAGACTTGAAATGCCAATAAAATATGAAGTTTTGGAGCTGAGGCATAGTTACCACTATGTTGAGGTGAGAAAACTTAATGAAATGGTATATTTTGCAGGGATTTCAGGTCGCAATAGATTTTCTAATGAATAATCCGGGTTAAACTTATTTGAATTGAAAACGAAGGTATTTAATCGTGATTCCTTTAGCTAGGTGCATATTCTCATAATAAGTTTTTCCCTCTAACTCTTTAAAAATCAATGGCTTGCTATAAATATCCCAATTGCTGTATAGGATTTCTGCGTGCTCATAATCTTTTACACTTTCTTCAGAAAACTCAAATAAAACATCATTATCAGTTTTTAAATGCACGATTCCTCCTGGTTTTAAGATTTCTCGATAGGATTCCAAGAAGCGCCTAGCTGTTAATCTTCTATTTGATTTTCCTTTTTTTAAGAAAGGATCTGGAAATGTAATCCAGATTTCGTCTACTTCTCCTTTTTCGAAGTAATAATTTATTCTTTCAATTTTAGTTCTGAGATAAGCGGCGTTTGTTAATTTTTGTTCGATCGCATTTTTGGCGCCAAGCCATATTCGAGCGCCTTTAATATCTACACCAATAAAGTTTCTTTCCGGATACATGGAAGCGAGCAAATTGGTGTATTCTCCTCTACCACAGGCTAATTCAAGTGTGATGGGGTTTTCATTTTTAAAATGAGTTTTATGCCAATTTCCTTTTAATTCAAAAACCTCTCTATTTGGTCCCAACAGTTCGGTTTTGTCAAGATCAAAGCTTTGATAAACATTGGGAAAATTAAATACTTCCGCAAACTTTTGAAGTTTATTCCTTCTACTCACAATAATAATTGAACTATCAAATGAGATCCTTCATAATAAGAGTCTCTTAAAATCTCCCAAAAGTAAGACATAAACGAGGTTTTTTGCGTTATATAATGGTATTTCATTTCAATTTGCTCAATGCAAGGGTCATTTGTTTTGATATATTTGCACAAAATTTAAACTTCCTCTATGAGAAATAAGATCTTATTACTAATTGTAGGTTTTTCTTTCTTTTTGATCAATTCGTACGGACAAGAATACAATATTGGAATTAGGGCAGGTTCCAATTTTTCTACCCTACTTGGACCAGAGGAAATAAACGAGAATACAGGATTCAATACTGGCTTTCATTTTGGATTAAGTTTTCAATATAATTTAGGAGAAAATATTGGTATTCGTTCGGAATTGCTTTATGTCCAAAATGGAAAGTCTACAGAATATGAAGGAGATTCTTACTACATCTTAAGAACGCTCGATGATGGAGGTAATGTCAAAATTATTTATGATGATGGCTATGCCAAATACAAGCTAAAAGTTTCTACAGCAACGATTAGTCTCCCCATTACTTTTCATTATAAACCTACAAGGCGATTTGAATTTTTTGGAGGTGGATATGTTAATTTCATCATTGGCCCAAGAGCCACAGGAAGTTTGGATTATGAATCTTATCGAAACGATCCTGGAGTATATGAAGTTTTCTTTATACAATCATTGGATTACGATTATTTTAAAGATGTTGTAGGAGGTGCAGGCTTTAACAATACTATTGCGCTTATTATTGATGAAAAAGTGAATGGTCTTCCAAGAATTGCGGGTTCTTATTATCAGTATGATGAAAAAATCGGAAATAAATACAGAAAAATTGATGCTGGTATAACAGCAGGAACCAATTTTTATTTTAATCCGGGTTTCTATATGGGATTAAGAGCGGAGTATGGTTTTAGAGATCAAACAAACGAATTAATGGATGTTTCTTTGCGTTCTTTGAGTTCGGAAAACACCTTAATCCGATTGGATGATCGAGATACACATTTTGGAATCCAAGTTTCTCTTGGATTTAAATTCTAAGTAGTTTCAAAAAAGTATGGAAATTAAAAAAGGAGCTTCTCAAATGAAAAGCTCCTTTAATATAAAGGTTAGTTCTTTACACAAATTATACTGTAGCCATCAATGAAGGAGAGGCGTTTTTGATTTCCTCACTTGCTTGATCGGCATATTTCAGAAAGTTCTGGTGAAATAATCTAGCCACTTCTTCTGCTTTTTTATCGAATGCATCACCATTTTCCCAAGTGTTTTTCGGGTTTAAGATTTCTCTAGGCACGTTTGGACAACTCATGGGTATACACAGATTGAATGGTTTTAACTTCGTAAACAATAATTCGTTTAAGTCTCCATTTAAAACAGCGGTGATCATGGCTCTCGTATATTTTAAACTGATTCTACTTCCTGTACCATAAGCGCCTCCAGTCCAACCTGTATTGATTAACCAAACGTTTACATTGTTTTCTGACATTTTTTCTCCTAGCATGTCAGCATATTTGGTCGGATGAAGAGGTAAGAAAGGAGCACCAAAACAAGCTGAGAATGTCGCTTGGGGCTCTACAATTCCTTCTTCTGTTCCAGCAATTTTTGCAGTATATCCTGATAAGAAGTAATACATCGCTTGTGCCTTTGATAGCTTTGAAATAGGTGGCAATACTCCAAAAGCATCACAGGTTAAGAAAAAGATATTTTTAGGATTTGTAGCTTTCGATCCAGGTTGAGCGTTTGCAATGTGATAGATTGGGTAGGATACTCTAGTATTCTGAGTTATCGTATCATCATCAAAATTTGGTGTACAACCATCATTGTTGAATCCAATATTTTCCAATAATGCACCCGGTTTTATAGCTTTAAAAATATCTGGTTCTTTTTCTTCTGAGAGATTGATGGTTTTAGCATAACATCCACCTTCAAAATTAAAAACAGATTCAGGTGACCATCCATGTTCGTCATCTCCGATCAGATTTCTTTGTGGATCTGCTGAGAGAGTTGTTTTTCCCGTACCCGACAATCCAAAAAATATGGCAGTATCCCCGCCCTTGCCCACATTGGCTGAACAGTGCATTGGGAATACATTATGGTTTTGAGGAAGCACAAAATTTAACACAGAAAAGATACCCTTTTTGATTTCTCCTGTATATCCAGTACCTCCTATGATAATGGTTTTCTTTGTGAAGTTGATTACTGCAAAATTACTTTGGCGTGTACCATCAATTGCAGGATCGGCTTTGAATCCAGGGGCACAAAGTATATTCCACTCCGGAGTAAAGGTATTAATTTCTTCTTCGTTCAAACGATTAAACATGTTTTGAACAAATTTTGCACTCCAAGGATATTCGGCAACTAATCTTACGTTTAATTGATACTTGTTTTCAGAACAAGCAAAAGCATCTTTAATGTAAAGATCTTTATCCTCTAAATAAGTGCATATTTTTTCTTGTAAGACATCAAACTTTTGCGCATCGAAGGGCTGATTAATTTCTCCCCAGTCCACGGTATTTGAGGTGATATCATCTTTGACGATAAAACGATCTTTTGGAGATCTACCGGTAAATTTACCAGTGTTGATTACCAGTGTTCCGTTGTTTGTTAAAGATCCTTGTTTAAGATCCAAAGTATGTTGTCTTAAAATTTCTGGAGCTAAGTTCCAGTAGGCGTGTTTAAAATTTTTGATTCCAAGATTTGATAAATTGGCTTCAGTATTTTTTACTCCGCTTTGATTCATCTCTGTGAGTTTTGATGTTTTTTATTATGACACTAAAACGACTCAAAGTTACGAATTGACACCTGAAACAAAGTCCTTTTTTGTTTGTCAAACGGCATTCTATTAGTGTTCGAATTACATAAAGTCCAAGTTTATTGACTTTGCGCGAAGCGGCTTTAAATATTTTTTTTTGAAATATTTTTCTGAAATCTGAAATCAGGCTCTTTTTACACCAATATGAGCTATGAAGCAGTAAATTCGGACTTTTGCCATTTTTGGAAAATGGGTTAGTAGTGATTTTTTTAACAGATTTATAGAAATAGATATTATTTTATTCACGTAGGCAATTTATAATTAAGTCGGAAGATGACCTAATTCGGCAATCATGGTTATAAATATTTTCACACCTAGTAAGAGCAATCTTTTCCATCAAAGGTTTTTTCTTTTTCAACAGGGTGATTTAAGTGTTTGCTATACAATTTATAAAGAGACCTTCATAATTTTATACAGTTTTTAGAGGGGTAAATTTCGGGTCCAACATATGAATGATTAAGTACTTAAAAAACAGATTAGAAATTGAGTGTTTATGATAAAGGGCTCATGATCGGAAGAAATATGCCGTCACGACCTTTTGTGGCAATAGTCATTTATTGGAGACCTATTTTTAGGTTAGCAAATAGATAATTTTCAATTTTTTCTATTTCCTGGGTTTCATTTATTTTAGGATCGAGTTTTAAGCTGTCTTTTAAATGAATTAATCTTCTTCTTAAATACCACAGATAGCGATTATCTGCTAAGTTTCCTTTATCATATTCGATTTTCATTATCTGGCTGAAGTAAATTGTGTTTTCTATTTTACTATCATGTTGAGGTACCGCCCAAAATACCGATTCCGCAATTTCTCCATACTTTTCAATTTTAGGATAACCTACTAATTTATAGATTTGTTTGACTCTTTCGATATTCAATTCATGATTTACAAATTTTTCGTAATGCTTTTTTTCGTAATGTATTTCTAAAGATTTTGGGACATGCGTATTCTCCAATTTAATGTTTTGATCTGTTTTGAAAATTTCTTCTAAATATTCTCTTATAATATCTTTTTCTTTGACCTGACTTAACTCGCTGAATATTATTCGCTCTATGTTTGAAAAATCTCTATTGTGACAAGAGCATATCAAAACTATGAGTGCAATTATTTTTATAATTCTTATCATTTTGGAGAATTAAAACTCGTTACCTTACAATTCGCAACGTACCGCAAGAATAAAATTCCTTCCTGGTGCACTGACTCCTGATGCGAAGGGCCGATAGTGCATATCAAAAATATTTTCAATTCCTAAAGTAAAATTAAAGTGATTCCAATCGAAAGAATTATAAAGGTTTAGCGTAGCCCAAAAAGGAGTACCTTCTGGGGTTGCATATTCTGGATTGTCAGTTGAATCGCCATAATCCGCAATAGATTTTCTACCATTGAATCGATAGCTTAAAGAACTTTGAAAGCGATTGGTGCTATAGCTAATATTCATTTTTCCATACAAAGGAGGGATATGTGAAAGTGGTCGTTCATCATCCAAGTTGGTTGCTCGTCCTTTGGTATAATTTAGACTACCAATAAAATCAATACCATTCAAAATTTGAAAATTCACATTCGCCGAAAGGCCAAAAATAAATCCAGATTGCGCATTGACATTGCTAACCGTAATTAAGGTATCACCCTCGTCTAAAATAAAACGCGAACCATCTGGTAACGCAAATTCTTCTCGGATAATGGCATCTCGCAGCAAGGTGTAAAAACCAGTCATGCTTATCCATGATTTTTTACTATTCCATTTTTGTGCAA
>JAHDCJ010000009.1:0-7293 GCA_020629935.1 Saprospiraceae bacterium
TAAATTCGTAATTCAAATTTTATAGGAAGCCTAAACAGTGCTTTTACCTTTTGACCGTTATGTTTCCCTGGAATCCAGATCGGCATTTTTTTAACCATTCGTAAGGCTTCTTTTCCGCAACCTCCACCCGGATCTCTTAAGATTTTAGGATTTACAATTTCACCTTTTTTATTTACTACAAATTCGATCACCGCAATACCTTCTATCCCATTTTCTTTAGCAATACTTGGATAGCGTAAAGACTTAGATAAAAATTTAATCATCGCTGTTTCTGCACATTTTTGCTTCACCTTTAACTCTTGAGTAGTTTCACATTCTGTAGATGGAAACCGAGGTTTCTCTGAAACGAAATTATAAATCTTATTGTCAGGCTTTTCTACTTTAGGAGGTTTAGGTGTTTCTTTCTTTTCGACCTTCTTCTTTACTACAGGTTTCGTTGGTGTAGGTTTTATGGTCACCTTGGTGTTTGCTGTTACCTTTACAGGCTTCGGGTCAGGAATAATTTTCTTTATGACTGGCTTCGGTGGAATGACTTTAACCGTTTCAATAATCACCCGCTTAGTTGTTTTAGGCGGAGTTGGAGGCAAAGGAGCTTTAGGCATTTCCACGACTTCGATTATATCTTCTGGACTAATCGTCATTTCATGATCATAATCTGATACTACTTTTTTAAAACCCATGTTTAGTAAAAATAATACAGTGAGCAAACCAAAGATTAAACCAAATTGGAATCGAGCACTAAGGTTTTTGTCTAATCCTGAAATTTCATTTTTCTCGTACATAATTTCTTTTTTTGTGTTTCTATTAAGCATAGCAATTTCTTGTCTATTAAATAGACCAATACATGTGCATAGCACAATTGTCCGAAATGGAGCCGATGGAATTTTTGAAAGAATTGGAATAAAGCAAATCTTTATTCCTTCATTTGAGTATCTATTTTAATAGATGCGATTGTTTTTATTTTTGGTGTATGCCTGAAGAAAAATAATTAAACTATTTTTTGTAAAAAACAATCATTCATGTCATGGTCATTACTTTGACCAGTATAGTTAGAAATATAGTTGGATCATCATAAGAAAAAAAATGACTTAAAAATTAATGCTATTGGTTGTTTTTATTACTCCATTTTCGGTGCTTAGAAAAATAAGTATTTAGCTTTTCAAGTGCTTCCTGTTTTTCTCCAAAAAGTAATTTTATTTTTTTATAGACCATTCCTTCTTTAAAAAAAATGATTTCATCTAACATATGTTGTTTAATTTGATTCATGTGGGTAGGGAAAGAAAAAAAGCTACTATTGTTGAATACAACTAATCTTTCTAATTTGCCTTTGGGGTCAAAAAAAGACCATTCATATTTATAAAATTGCTGTTTCAAAGAAGAATTTTTATTCGAAAATATTCTTTTTAATTTCAGGCTTCTTTTTCTTTTAATTCTTTCTAATAGAATGTTGTTTTCACTATATCTTTTGTGTATTCTATCATTTTGAATAACGTTCAGAATTCCACTTTCAAAATATGCTTTATAATCCATTTTGTATTTTCGTGACCAGTACGTTCGCTCTTTGATTTGACCATTTAAATAATATTCTTTTGAATACCTTTTTTTTGTTTCGTAGATAGATTTGATTTGGCCATGCTCATAGTAATTAAATCTCTTACAATCTTTATTGTCAGGTATGTAGATTTCATCAATTTGACCATTTCTATAGTAGGTAAACATCGTGTCAATTAGTTGGCCATTATTATATAATCCTTCGATTCTTTTTTTTCCAGAATAATAATAATCAATGACTTCCCCGTTTGCTAAGCTATCACAATCTCTATATTCAGAAATTGGAGGATTTGAAATATAGTTTATGAGATATATTCGTTTTAATAAAAAGGTATCTTTTATAAGAGTGTCATTGTCTAAAGATAAACTTATAGGTCTTTCATCCATATCATAATGCAAACTATAATTGCCAGCTTTAGGTAGAACAACACGTTTAAAGTCAATAGAGTCTGTCCAATATGTTCCTGTAGAGTCGGATAACCACCAAATTAAGATGTCATCATTTTTACTTTTGCATTGGGTAATAAAAGTGGGTTCATATGTTATTTGCCCAAACGTTGATTTGGTAAACATTAAAATTAAAAGGTAAAGTAATGTTCTAGAGTTCATTTTATAGACACAAAATTTAGAAGATTAGTGATGGAGTGAATATTCTATAGCGCACATATTCTTATTATCTACAGTTTTACTTTTTCTCGTACATAATTTCTTTTTTTGTGTTTCTATTAAGCATAGCAATTTCTTGTCTATTAAATAGACCAATACATGTGCATAGCACAATTGTCCGAAATGGAGCCGATGGAATTTTTGAAAGAATTGGAATAAAGCAAATCTTTATTCCTTCATTTGAGTATCTATTTTAATAGATGCGATTGTTTTTATTTTTGGTGTATGCACATGAAAAAATATTAATTGCCGTTAAAAAAAATTAAATTGTGTTAAATCAGACTTAAATTAGATTAATGAATTAGGAATAATTCATTAATCCCAATATCTTCCATCATTTGAAAACAATATTACATATTCGTTTAAAACAAGCTTACCGAATCTTGACTGAGATCGGAGCTGGATATGTGGTGATCTTATTGATTCTCTCTATTCCGCTACTTGGAGGCATTGCCCAGAAATTATGGATGGAGTCCATTTATATCCCAATGGGCGTGGCGCTTTTTATTATGATCAACACGCATTTATTTAGAAAAGATAAAGCCTTTTTGAAATTAATAATAAAAAAGCCCTACGCTATTTATTGTGTAGAATATGCCCTCATCGTATTGCCTTTTATTCTTTTACTTCTTGCAAGAAATGCTTGGCTTCCTATTGGTGTGCTTTTGGGCGCATGTATCCTAATCCCATTCATGGGCTTTACGATTGAATTAAAAAGTACCCGTACAAGACCTTTGTTTTCCTTGCCAAAATATTTTAATAAAGCCTACGATTGGATTGCAGGTTTAAGAAAAAACTGGTTTTATTTAATAGTATTATATCTTCTAGGTTTGATCTTTTGCCAACGAACAGAAGTCATTCCTGTGGTGTTGTTTTTAATGAGCCTAACTACAACCAGTTTTTATCAAGATGGAGAACCCAGTACTTTTTTAGAATCATTTCATCTTAAAGCAAGTGCATTTATCAATTATAAAATCAAATGGCATTTGATTACGTTTTGGGTGCTAAGTGCGCCACTCGTTTTGCTTTGGTTTATTTTTAATGCGCAATATTGGTACATCTTTTTAATCTTATTCGTGGTCATTTCTATTTTCCCAATATTAGCCATTGTCTTAAAGTATTATAGCTATGAACCAGGTATTCCATTAACTTCACAAAATGTGACTTTAGGCATTATGGTCGCGTTTTTATGCTTTCCTTTTACTCAACCTGTACCTTTAATTATGCTTCCTGTATATTACAAAAAGGCGATTACCAATCTTAAAAATTATTTACATGCTTAAGATCAATAATTTACATCTGGCCTATAAAGAAAATAAAGTACTGAAAGGAATCAGTCTAGATTTTAAACCGAATCAATTGATTGGAATAGTAGGATTAAATGGCGCAGGAAAAACATCTTTTTTAAATGCCATTTATGGCGTAGCCCACTTTCAAGAAGGAAGTGTTGAGTTAAATGAAAGCCCCGTACTAAGCACTCAAATTGCTTTTTTAGAAACGAAAAATTATTTTTATCCACGCATCACAGGTAAGGAATATCTACAATTATTTAAAATCGGACAACCCAATTTTGACTTCGATGCATGGAACGAAGTGTTTGGTTTACCCCTCGATCATTTAATTTCTACTTACTCCACAGGAATGAAAAAGAAGCTGGCTTTTATGGGAATTCTAAGCCTTAATCGACCCGTCTTAATCTTAGATGAACCGTTCAATGGTTTAGATTTAGAAACCAATGAAACGATTAAGCGCATTCTTTTTTTACTAAAAGATAAAAATAAAATCCTTTTAATTACTTCTCATATCATGGAAACCTTAACGTCTATCTGTGATCAAATCCATTACTTAAATGACGGAAAAATTGAAGCCTCTTTTAAGGAAACAGAATTTGATCAACTTGAAGATTTACTCAAAGGTCGACAAAAAGAAAACCTCAAATCCTTAGTTGATGATCTATAAAATTATTTTTCATAAGATGATATTGCGATACGTTTCATTATTTATTTTCCTCTTTTCCGCTCTTTTTATTAATGCTCAAGAACTTGGAAAAGATGTTTTTGGTATGGCTATAGTTAAAAAAAATGAGCAGTATGGAATCATTAATCACCAAGGAAAAATTCTAATTCCTATTAAATATGATGAAATAAAAATCTACAAAAACCAAGGGGTAGCGCGTCTTATAAAAGATGATCTACACGGCATGGTCAATTGGAAAGGAGAATGGATGATGCCCATGAAAGATTGGTATTTGGGTCATGTCGATTTTGGCGTTTTCCCCGTAAAAAATAAAAAAGGAAAAACTGCCGTTTATAACATTTATGGAGAAGCAGTGACTGATTTTATTTTCGAAAAAATAAATGAAAATCAATGGTATGCTGCCTTCGAAGGTGGATTCGCAAGAGCAAAATTACCAAATAAAGAAGGACAAGTCATTTTAAATTCCAATGGAAAAATCTTGCTTGATCTTAGTGGAAATGAATTGTCGTATAATGTCTATGTCGATAACCTCGCAGAAGATAGAGCAACACTAACCATTCTAGATAAGAGTGAAGAATACAAACATTATTATTATTCTTGGTTTGGTTTTATAGATGAAAAAGGGGCGCTAATTGTAGAACCAAAATACAGCGCACAGCATGCGAGATTAGCCGACAATCCAAACTTTATGAAATTTACCAATGGCTTTACTGGCGTGATTTTGGGAATCGATACCACCCAAAAAGAATATACGCCATTATGTGCGATCATCAATAAACAAGGAAAAATTATAGCGGGAAAAGATTTCCCATTATATGATGTAAGACCGTTCCCTAAAACAGGACTTGCCAAAATTGATTTAAGTGAAAGTTCTCCCGCAATTTCATTTAGAGGACAAGGAGGAACTGATGTATTTATGGATACTACAGGAAAAATTATTTTCGATCCGAGCATATATGAACTCGGAGCGGCAACGCCGTGGGGTGGAAATATTAGCGACTATCATGCCGATAACCGAATTGCCGTTTCTAGACTATCTGATGGCCAAATGGGATACCTCAATTTTAAAGGAGAACCCCAATTCTTTTTTGATAAATCATACACCGTATCACATTTTAAAGATGGATACGCCATCGTTATGCGCATTAAAAAAACAGCGCTCAAAATAGATCCTTGGGAAGCGGGGGCAGAGTTTGCTTACATTGATACGACGGGGAAAATTACTTCCCCCTTTTATGACTATAAACCTTATCGATATTCGTATGGAATTTTTCCTGTACCTAAAACAGGTATTAGAGAATTTCGGGACCTAAGCTTGGATTTATATGGATTAGAAGATGCGAATGGTCAAGTGATTTGCCCACCTAAATTTAAGTGGATGGATGATGTGGGGTTTGGGTTTTATGAGGTTAGAGATGATGCCATACCTTCTATGCCTAAATATGAAGATAGAGGAGGCCGACAAGAAATTTCTGGTTATGTAAATCCCAAAGGAGCATATATTGCCAACAGTGAAATGTACGATTGGGTAGGACCTATAAGATTCATAGAACCCCAAAGGATTGAAGATTTTCTTCAACAAAATCGGATAGATTCCCTACAGTTTACATTAGATGATTTAGACAAAATTTATCTAAAACGAATGAAAGAAATCAGCGACGAATAGGCTTTTATTCCTTTCATTCGTTTTAAAGTTTGGGTAGATTATACTTTTCTTTAAAAAGCGAGTAATCACTTTCTTGCATTTGTACAAGGATCGGTTGTTTAGAAGGGTCAAGCCATTGGAGTAAGCTCAATATGTTTTCTTCTGTCATTGCGGTACAACCTGCCGTTGGCTTGTCAGAGGCTCGCCATAAATGAAGGAAAATACAAGAACCTCCTTCTGCTTTTTGTTCCGTATTATGATGGACAAATACCCCCCATTTATACAAGTCATCATCGCGTTTCATGAAGTCGGCTGCATCCCAATCTTTAGTTACCGTAGAGTTGTCGATGATCTGATTATAATATTTAGATTTACTATCTTCAATGCATTGTGTCACTTCAGTAATTTGTACATAAGGCAATTTAAATGCAGGCGCATCATCTTTCTTTGCGTAACCAAAAGCAGTTCCAAAAGTGAAAATTCCTGCGGGTGATTTTTTATCGCCTTCTTTTTTTTGTAACCCATCTTTGGGATCATGTTTGCCTAATCCCCAAGCCAAACCATTCTTTCCTAAAGTGATGGGATGGACATTCGATTTAGCTTCCCATTGGTTGTTTTGTTTTTCAAACCGATACAATTTTCCAGTCAACTGTGAATTGGTGGGCGAAGTGACCACAATGAGTTGTTGAGCTTGGTCTACTATAGTCAATGGTTTCGTTGGCTCTGCAGAAGGCGTTTCCTTAGACTCGGGCGTTTTATCTGTCGTTGGTGCTGGACTCGGATTATTACAGCCGAGTATAAATGCCAATAGAATGAAGATATAAGTTTTAGGATTCATGATTGTTTTTTTGAAGAAAAAGAAAATTATAGATCAAGATACTTTTTTAATCGAAATGAAACAAAAGTACGGTTGATTTTATATTTTTAGATAGGTTACTTAATGAGGTTATAAGAAATCAAGTATTAAGTGCAAGAATTGATCAAAATGGATTTAAGGTGTACTCTTGTATGTTAAGAAAGTTGAAAATATTTTCCAATGAAAAAAAATATAACTAAAAAATTGATCCTGATTTGCTTTGGCATCACCCTACTTGATTTTGCAATTAGAATATTTATTTCTTCGAAGATGACGCTAGGAACCTTCAATGAAATTTTAGGAGGTTTAATAACCGTTAGCCCTATTAAAACATCAACAATAGCATTCGGTAACGGGCCAGCGATTAAGCTTGAGCAAATAAGCATTATGGTTTTCCAGCTTTTATTTGTTTTGCTTTTCGTAAGAATACAAAAACTAGAGATCAACAAGTTGTTTAAATATGCTACAACATTAATTGTCTTCGGTTGGCTAGGGAATTATCTAGATCAAATTTTTCTAGCAAGAGGTATTCCAAATTATCAACATCTAGATTATTTTAAAATATTGAACATTGGATCGTTTACGAATATTTCGACCA
>JAHDCJ010000009.1:7393-45456 GCA_020629935.1 Saprospiraceae bacterium
CATATCTAAAGTTGATCCTTTTTTCATAATTCACAGGGCAGAAAAATATAGAATATATAGAAAAAATGCAAAAGAAATTAGCCGTTTTCCTTATACATTCAATGGTATTTTTTAAATTAGCTGATTAATATCAAGTCAAACACCTATATGAGAAAATTCCTAGTCTTTTCAATACTAGCTATTATCTTACTTTCCGCTTGTGGAAGTGATGATGGCGCTACACGAATGGTCGTCAACAAAGCCTTAAATAACGATGGAGAAATTAGTGGAGAGGAATGGGAAGAAATCAAACTCGAAATTGGTAACTCCCAAAAATTGAGTCGTGACTTAACGTCAGATGCTAAGATCGAAGCCTTTATCCAAAGTATGGCCAAAAGCAAATGTCGATCAGGGAAATTAGATTGTCCAATAGCCATAACCAAATCTGGAGGAAGTTCGCAGCCAGCTACTACGCAGAAGAGTAGTTTTAATTTTTACTTCGAAAATTCAGCGAGTATGGACGGTTACCTTAATGGCAACTCTGATTTCAAAAAAGCCTTGTTTCGCTTATTGACGAGTATTAATGGACATGATGAACAAGCGCAACTCAAATTTATCAACAAGGAAATTAAAGAAGTTAATTATGAACTAAGTAAGTTCATGGACTTTTTGACTATTGACGCGGTGCGAAAAAATAGAGCTAAAGGTACAAGTACCGATATTAACCAAATTTTAGAAACCACAACAAAGCAAGTGTTAAAAGATAAAAAAACAGCTATCGTGGTTTCAGACTTTTTATACTCCATTTCTGGTCAAGATGTACAAGCAGGATTAGGTGGTCAACAATCTGCTACTACGCTTCTATTTCAAAATCTAAAAAAACGAGGAGATTTTGCCGTATTAGTCATTAAATGTATGTCGAATTTTGATGGGAATTATTATGATTTCAAAAATCCAAATAAAGGAAAGAAAATCAAAATTCCTCGACCTTATTATATTTGGGTGATTGGCAAAAAAGACGAAGTGTTACGCTTCCCTAGCCGTTATCGAATTAGCGAATTGGAAGGTTATGAAGATCATGCCTTAGTCTATGATGTCTCTAGTCATGATAAGCCTTATTTTACCGTTTTACCACGCACCGAGCGTGTAGGCTCTTTTCGCTATCCAAGAGGCGGAGGAGAAACCATCAATAAGATCACCAACCTAGAACCACGTAAAAAAGAATTTCAATTTTCAATGTTAGTTGATTTAGGCGATTTGCCTTTACCCGCGTCTTATTTAACGGATAGAGATAATTATAAAATCACTTCTGATATCGGAGATGATTTCGAGTTGGTGGATGTAAGAGATAACCTCGTACGTGATTTAGATAATAATGATAAGGTGAAATTCAAGGATAAAGGAACGCATATTTTGGTTCTCAAAACCACCGAGCGTATTTCGCCCAACGAACAAAAACTAAATATACAATTGGTCAATAATTCGCCCAATTGGATTCAACAATCATCTACTTTAGATGATACCAATATCCAATCGACACGAAATAAAACCTTTGGCCTTTCGTATTTATTAGCAGGCGTAGAAGAAGCTTATGTACCCAAAGGAGTCCAAAGCCATTTCTTTGATATTTCGATTAAAATGAAAAAATAAGAATAGTTGATCCGTCAAGAATAATCTAGGGTTAATCTATTTTTTTTGGAAAAAATATTATAAAACCTCAAATTAATTTGATCTGCAATGATCATTAATTTTTAAATACACTATGTTCTATGAAAGACTTTTTTGCTTTTTTTTATGAATTGTTTGGGTTGCACAGTTATGATATCGCCGAACTTTATGATTACTATGCAACCATTGGTTTAGTCTCGGTTTTTGTCACTTTGGCCGCAGTCATTCTTTACTACTTAGTCATTGATCCAGTAAGAAGAAGTACCGCAGGTTTTTGGTCTTTGTTGATGGTCGTAAATGGAATTCTTTTATTGATCTTTAATTTGATCTATTTATTCAGAACGTTTAAATATGAAGGACTTGATTTCTCCCCAATTAATTACCTCGACTTCTTGCTCATTGGTCTTTTATGGAATCTCATTTTCTTCTTTTTGTTCTCTTTACTATTCAAACGATTTAGTACCAACTGTCGTAGAACCCCTTTTTAAAACAATCAATTGTATAATACACTATGGAAAGTTTAGATCCAAATAAAGCGAATCAAGCATTACCTCGCCTCTTCTTATTTTGTATTGGAGGAACAGGCGTGCGTATCTTGAAAGCGCTTACTTTTTTATTGGCTTCTGGCGTAGAAATCAAAGCGAGCCAAGTCATTCCTATTATCATCGATCCCGATGCATCGGGAGGTGATCTTAATCGGACAGTCGAACTATTGAATAAATATCGCTCTATCCGAAAATCATTGGAATTTTCGAAAAATCAATTTTATCATACCGATATCCAAACGCTAAGTTCTTTAGATACCACTACCAAAGGTTCTAGCATGGGCGGTGTACTTCCTCCTTCTGGTTTTAAATTTAATATTGACGGAACCAAAGACGGGAAATTTAGAAATTTTATCGCTTATGATCAATTGGATCAATCCAATAAATCGCTAGTCGATGTCCTGTTTTCTGAAGACAACCTCAATGCCGAATTGAAGGTAGGATTCAAAGGGAATCCTCATATGGGAAGTGTGGTGCTCAATCAATTTAAAGAGTCAAATGACTTTAAATATTTTGCTGCACACTTCAATAAAAATGATCGTGTCTTTATTATGAGTTCGATCTTTGGAGGAACAGGCGCCGCAGGTTTTCCGCTCTTAGTAAAAAATATAAGAGAAGCTGATCGGAATTTAGCAGGCAACGAATTTCTTCGAAATTCTATTATTGGTGCACTCTCTGTCTTACCTTATTTTGGGGTTAAACCGAATAAGAAAAGTAAAATTGATAAGGGAACATTTATTTCGAAAACGAAAGCCGCCCTTCAATATTATGCCGATAATCTAACGGGAAACAATTCGCTAAATGCCATGTATTATTTAGGCGATACCCCCATCTCGAATTATGATAATCATGAAGGTGGAACCTCGCAAAAAAATGATGCCCACCTTATCGAATTATTAAGTGCCATGTCTATTGTAGACTTTATGGACATGAGTCCAAAGCTTGCTACAAAAGATAGTCGAGCAATTGATCCGGTATACAAAGAGTATGGAATCAATGGAGATGTTAAAAATTTAAGCTTCCGTAACCTTGGACAAATTACGCGAAATCGAGTGATGAAAGGATTGACTCAATACACGTATGTAAATACTTATATCCGTCAACAGTTAGAATCATCTCTAAATAAAATGGTTTGGTCTAAAGGCTCAAAACCTTCCGCAACTAAAATAGACAGTTCGTTTATTTCAGGTGATTTTTATTCGGGTGATCTCCAACAATTCAATGCGCGTTTTATGGAATGGTTGATGGAAATGAGCAGAAACCAACGAGGATTTACTCCCTTCAAACTTGACATCAATAAAGATCAATTGAATTTATTAGTGAATGATATTGTACAGAAAAAAATGGGATTCTTAAAAGGGAATACCTGGGATTATGATAGCTTCGACGGCTTACTCAATGAATCTGAAAAACTGATTCCTGAATGGTCTGTCGAACAAAAATTTATGGCTATTTTCTATGAGGCAACACACCAGATTTATACCGAACGAATTGCGCCACAACTCTAAACCCCAATTTTTGAATTTCCTAAAACGGATAATGAAATGAGTGATCAAATCAACGAAGTTAAAGATCAATACAAAATATTAAGACTCTTTGAAGGACCTTCTCCAGGAGATGGTTGGCATAAAATTAATGGCCCATATACCAAAAATGAAATTGATTTAATTCCTGACCCAGAAGGGGCTTCAGATAAAAAAGAAATTACATCAATCCCTTCTCCTTTTGCACGCGTGCATTTGGTGAAACAAGCCTTCGAAACAGTAAGTAACAAATCGCAAAACCATAAAAATTATCTCGACGGAGAAACCATTTATCACAAACTGGTTTCAGATGCGCTAGACATCGGAGAAATTTTATTTAATTATAATATTTACAAAGAACTCGATTTTGGAGATAAACTTGAATTGAGAGTTTGGGATAAAGCTACAGGTATTTCTACCTTGAAAAATAGTGGAAATGAGGAGCATAAAATTCTTGGTGACACCCTAGATCTTTTCCTACGTCAAGATGGAAACGAATCTAATTTTGATCAAGTACACAAATTATACTTTTTGGTTTTTAATCATAAAATAATTGGCGGTACTTCACCAATCACCTTATACTTTACTTGTGCCAATGATCTGACAGGAGCCCAATTGAAACATCGAAATGATGTCTTCTTTGATGAGAGTTATTTTCCTTTGTACAAAAGAGGAATGGACTATCAAAGATACCTTTGGGGACTTTTCTTATCACACCCAGAACTCAAACAAAAGATGCGTGAGTTTTGGCAATATTTGGAAGTCAACCGCGATCGCTTACAAGCTTATGATCCCGGAAGATACGACGAGCTAATGGCTTTTATTAACTCTGGATACGACAAGGTTAAATTCTCTGAAGATTATCTAGAAGCTTCTGGAGGATCAGAGTCCGTGATCGAAATTTTAGCCAACATTCATCATCGAATTAATAAAGGAGAGGTCTCTGGTGATTCTGATTTTGCAATTCACACTACGAAGTTTAGAGGAGAAAAAGTGCCCTTAGCTTTACAACAAGGTTTTGGAAAACGTCTAAGCTATATGAATTGTGAATGGAACCCTTCTACAATCGTTCCTGCTAAAGTTAGCGCAGAAGTACACAAACGAATTTTACCCGATCAAACCCTCATCTACCCTTGGCTTACAGTAAGTGATTTCCTCGAACCTTATTTGGTACGTATGGTCTATCCTATTGATCGCAAACATTTCTTTGATGGAAACCCTGAAGGTTTTTATCCAGGCGATAAAGCTACGCGCGATGTACCTGATCCGTCTTATTTGATTCCGATCAAACCGTTATACTTTAAGTACTTTGGAATTCAAGATTTAAACCGTCCAATGATCGATAAGAAGCCTACCTTTCGTATGGTGAAAATGGATAATGATGCGGTCAAGGTAGAACTTAGAATTCCGATTAAAAAAGGAGCGGACTATGTGTTGTTTGAACGAATCTATACGCCAGATGTGGTGCCTAGTGAAGAAGAAAATATTGGGGCAATTGTAGAAAATAAAGTCAGTCTTGGTTTTATTCCTTTTGTAAAACCTTCGGAAAAAATTGAACAACGAATTGCCTTGATTGATTCTGATTTGGTTGGTGCAGAAGGACAAAACGATTATAATCTTTCTTTCTTAGATGAGCAAACGAATGTGCCTTTAGAGTTGAGTGATTATCAACGGACCGTGCGGAGTAATAAAAATGTACATGCGCATAACTGTACAACAAAATACTATTCTGTAGATCAAGGATATTCTTATATTCAAGTGTCTAATGGAAATGCAGATCAACAAGGTTTAATTATTCCTTTCTTCAAACAAATAGGAACAACCGTAGGAAAGGAGTTTTTGTTTGCAGTCGATTTTGGAACCACCAATACGCATATCGAATATGCCGCAGATAATGAACCACCACAACCTTTTGACATCACCGAAGAAGACATTCAATTGGTCACTACCTACGATGATTTTTGGTCATTATCAGAAGCACCAGTCTTAAAAGATATGTTGATCCGTGAATATATTCCGTTGACAATCGGAGACGGAACAGCCTATAAATTTCCACAACGAACAGCGGTTTCTGAAATTGCAGGATTGAACCATCAACGATCAACGATTGCATTAGGAGATATTAATATTCCTTTTGCTTATGAAAAAATAAACTACCTTAAAAATACAGTAATCACGACCCGACTAAAATGGTCGAGTCTTGCAAATCCAGTAAATGAAAATCGAGTAGAAGCATTTTTAGAAACGATTTTTATTTTAATTCGAAACAAAGTATTACTTAATGGAGGCGATGTAAATCGGGCTAAGCTGGTTTGGTTTTATCCTTCGAGTATGAGTAATATGCAACGCAATAATTATAAAGAAATTTGGGGGCGCTTATTTAAGAAATACTTTTATTCTGAAGGAAGTCCAGAAACTTTCTCAGAATCAGAAGTGCCTTTCTATAGTCATTCTAAACAGATTGTACGTTCCAATTTACATCCTGTAGTTAATATTGATATTGGAGGAGGAACTACAGATATAGTAGTCTTTAAAAATGATCGACCACAATTATTAACTTCCGTAAAATTTGCGGGTAATGCCATCTTTGGGGATGCTTATCATACCGGCGTTTCTATGGATAACGGTTTTGTACAAGCCTTTAGTGGCAAGGTCGCTGAGTTTTTAGAAGTGAACGAAGAGCAATTAGGAAAGCTTAGTCGAGCTTATCAGCAAATGATCAAATCTAGAAAATTTAGTTCTTCTGATATCTTAGCCTTTTTCTTTTCTTTCGATAAAAATAAAGAATTTAGAGATGCCAATCTCAATTTCTCTGTATCTCGATTGATTAAAAATAATGCCAACTTTAGAGTCGTATTCTTAGTTTTTTATTCTGCTATTGTGTACCACATTGCCCAGTTGATGAAACGCCTTCAATTGGATATGCCTAGTGGAATTTGTTTGAGTGGAAACGGTGCTAAAGTGTTGCGCTTTTTAGATTCTGATCGCTCTTTAGGAAATCTAAATCGTTTAAGTAAATTAATCTTTGAAAAAGTATACAGTGGTGATGTCCAAGTAGAAAAAGAAGTAGAATTTGAAAAAGAAGTGGAAGTAGAAATAGATGGACAAATACGAAAAGGAATTACGAAAGAAGTTCGAAAAGTAATGGTGACCGAACAGCGAGAGGCGACGTACCATTCTGATGGATTGAAAATTTTATTAGGAGATAAACCAAAAGAAGCGACATGTAAAGGTGGACTTATTCACCTTAGAGAAGGAAGTGGAATGCCAAATGAATTTGATACCTTATTGTTGTTAGGTGACCAAGAAGGAACGATTGTAAATGAAGAGTCGGTCAACTATAAAAAGAACAATTTGAAATACAATGAAATTACGGCTGACATGAAAGAATCGGTGGCTAAAGAAGTCGAACATTTTATTGATTTTCTTTTTGAACTACACGAAGACTTTAGTTTCAGTAAATATTTTGATATTCCTACAGGACAATTTGATTTTTATAAAGAACAATTAAAACAATCTACTCGGTCTTATCTAGATTTAGGTTTGTCCAATCGATTAAATTTAAGTAATGATAAAGATGTAGTGGCAGAGTCATTATTCTTCTATCCATTGATTGGTACGTTGTATAATCTGACAAAGGAGATTGCAAATAATGGATAATAAACAATAGTAAGTGAGCACTTACGTAATTTGTGGTGCTATTTTTTTATAAAAAAACGAATATGGGTACGTATATTCTTGGTGGCGTTTTATTCTTAGCACTTGGAGCGATTTATTTTCTTTTTCAAAAAACACAAGGATTAGAAAAGAAATTGACAAAGGCGCTATTGCAAAATGCAAGTAATAATTCTTTTACGAAAAATGAGGTTGTGCAATTGGTTAATGAAACCATCGCGGAAAAAACGATGGCTAAAGAAGATTTAGAATCTTTGATTGAATCGCTAAGGCATCGCCCAGAACCTCGTCCAGATTTGTCAGAAGAAACGACTCCGGAAGATCCACCATTTACAGATGGAACTATCGAAAATGTAGTGGCGAAGGAAGAAACACCCGAACCCGTATTGGAAGAAGTCTCGCGCCATCTTTTTGCTACATTACCCAATGAACTAGGTTACTTTAGTGGGCGAAAATTATCGGATAATCTTAAGCCTAGAGAAACATTTTATAAAATAATTTTAGAAGAAGAAGGAAGTGGAAAAGCACATTATACTTTAGTGGATGATCGAGATACACTAGAGTTCGCTTTTAATATTCCCGATTCTTATATTCTTCCAGCTTGTCGATTAAATGGAGATGGTTTACCCGATGATGTATTAGGGATGAAAGTCACTCCAGGTGAATTGATCAAAGAGAATAACAACTGGAAAATAACTCGAAAACTTGAAATAACTTTTTAATTAAAAAATAGATTCTAATGTGTTTACGTGATGTGCTTGTATGTTTTGTGATTGGTATTAGTAGTCTTCAATTATCTGCAACCGATTTAGTTGTTGCTCAAATGGTAGAAGGCATTTTGGCTAAGTCCGATTGCAATAATGTAAATACCATTGCTCAATCTTTTGTTCGACAAGATAGAGCCTTAACCCGTTCGAAGGCATTAATATTGGATATCTCCAATTGGGAATGTCCAGATGGACAAAATTGTTTAGAAGTACTACAAAAAAAAGAACGCATCTTACGTAATGAGTTGCAAATGGATCGTCGAACAGAAGCCTTAATTGACCTTGGAGAACAAAATGTAGACGCGATTAGTTTGGCTACTAATTATATTGGTTTTACAAAAGCGAAGACGGCGATTGCATGTAATGTTGCGCGCTTTTTGCATTATGATTATATCACACATCCTGAAGCAGTCAAAGATTATGCGGCATTCTATTCTTTTTATGGAGATCTTAATCGCCGATGGAAAGCACAAGAATTTGAAGGAATAGAAGAAGAACCTGTAGTCGCAGAAGAACCCGAAAGAAGCTTAGAAGAAGCAACAGAAGTGACGCCTACACGGATCGTAAGTAGTAACCCAGAGATAGCTTCCCTAGAGCAAGAAATTATTAAAATGAAAAGGGATATGCGATTTAGAGGCTGGGGATTTTGGTTGTTCCTTTTAGGATTATTGACGCTCCTTTTTGGTTTGTTTAGATATCGAAAAATTATTCGAGATACAAAAGCTAAAGTAAGAAAAGATTTAAGACGAGCCATTCAAAAAGATTTTGATATTGAAAAAGAAGTACAATTAGCAATTAAGAAAAATGCATTAGATCAAAATACCGTTCATCAGTTAGCACAACAAAGTGCGAAGGAAGAAATTGACAAACAATTTAAGGCTGGATTTGGCGATCAAGTAAATATGGTACTAGAAGAAAAGGTAGCAGAAAAGTCAAATAACATCCAACAATATTTTAATAATAAAATCCAAGAATTAGAAGCGAACGTTGCCCAAAAACCAAAGGAAGAAGTTTCCATGAAAAGTGGGGCAATTAATAGAGATGTGATTCGAGTATTAGTAGAAGAAGGAATCAAATCATCTGTAAATTCTCAAAAAATTGAAAGTACCATTCGTTTGTATGAACGGCAAACAGAACGAGATCGAAAACAAATTATTGAAAACTGGATAGACGCTAAATTGGCTCAATTTAAAGGAGGAAAAGGATTAGACATGGCGAGTGCGGGGCCAGAAAATTTGAATGTAGACCCAACACAAGGAGATCAAAGTTTGCTTGAAAAATTTGAAGCATTTAAACAAAATTGGCATGAAATCAGAGAGGCGGATAAAACAGAAATGAAAAACGAATTGCAAGGTTTGTTAAGTCAATCTGGAACCACTCCGCTCGATGCAGAAGAAAATGTAGAAGAGGATGCCTTTAAAGAATTATTATTCCAATCCGAAGAACGTGTGGCACAAAATCTAGCTACGACTTTAGATGCATGGCAAAGTGATCAGCTACAAAAAATGGTGCATAAAGAAGAACTTCAACAATTCCTTTCTGATGTAAATGCAAAGGCAGGAGGCATTGATAAAGAACGGTTGATCGATGAAATTTTAGACAATATGCACGGTCAATTAGATGATCGATTTTCTGCTATTAGTCAAGCACAAGAAGCACTTGCTAAAGAGATGAAGTCGAATAGTAATCCAGATCAACTACTTACACAAGAAAAGGTGATTGCTTTAGAGGAACAATTGAACCAATGGAAAAAACAAGTACAAAGTATTCAGCAAGAATTGACTGCGCTGAAAGGAGGGAAAAGTACGCCACCAATGGCAGTTCCTCCTATTGTAGAAAGCCTAGAAATTCCTTCACTAGGAGATAATGATGATCCTGTGGAGAAAATAAGTTTTAAAAATAATGCTACATTATTCGCCGCCGTTCCTTCAGAAGAAGGATTGTTTTTTGGTAGAAAAATAGAAGCGCGATTTATTAGAAGACAAACTTTTTATCGAATCAATATTATTCCTGGAAATACAGACCAAGCAACCTACACTTTGATTGATGATCCGGATACACTCGCTTATGCGTTTAATATTCCTGACTCCTACATTTTTCCTGCGTGTAATGTGATTGGAAATGGTCCGCTTCGACAAGAGACGCCAATGCGTATTCGAGAAGGTATGTTGCAACGAGAAAATAATAATTGGAAGATTGTTAAGAAAGCAGTAATCGAATTATAATATTTTATTTTACCACCCTTATATTTTTTAGTACAATTTTTCACCAATGGATGCCATCACGCTTATTGCACTTATTCTTGGCTTTGTAATTACGCTCCTTTTGGGACTGTTTTTGGTTAGAACGATGGTCACCAATTGGGTAGAAAAAGATTTGTTGAAAAAAGAAAAATGGCAACAAGCTTTAGCCCCTAAGCCCGTGCAAAAGGAACGCATGTCTAAGGAAGAAATCATTCAATGGATTAAAGAAGAGAGTATTGATGATAAAGAACTTTTTACCATCTTTAAGTATTTTACAGAAACCCTAGAACATAAATTTCAAGCGAAGCAAGATGGAGAAATTAAAAATCCAGTAGAGGTAAAAAAAGAGAAAACGGTAACGCAAAAACAGGAAGTTTTTACCCTAAATGAATTGGATGAAACTAATGTCAAGCAGTTTTTGGCTGAACAAACGAATAGCCAATTTTTTCCACCACCTGATGAAAATGGTTTGTTTTATGGACGAAGAGGAAAAGCAAAATTTAAAGCTTTAAGTACACCTTATCAATTCTTTTTTTCGAAAGCCCACGAAGAACGTGCTTTATTTAGATTGGTGGACGAAGTAGAAACAATAAAGAATGCATTTAAATTTTCAATTCACCAAATTGATCCAGCATGTCGTGTAGAAGGGGAAGAAAAATTAGCACAATTTGCGAAGATGAATTTTACTTGGGGAATTGCAAAGAAAGTAAATAATAATTGGAAGGTAATCCAAAAAACGGAATTAGAAATTCTTTCCAAAACAGATTTGAAAAACCAAGCGAGCCTTCCCAAAGAACAATCTATGCCCGTCGCAGAAACGGTTGTGGTAGAAGCAAAAAAGGTGGTAGAAAAAACAGAAAATAAACCCAATGTTGAGTTTGAAGTCGTAGTGCCAAAATCAGAACCTGTATTAGATGATCCACTTCCCGATTTAAGTTCTTTTCGTTCGGTTTATGCAAAAGCACCAACAAAAGATGGGCATTTTTCTAAACGAAGTTTTTCAGATAGTATAAGCTATTATCAAACGATTTATCAAGTCTACTTGCCTACGAAAGCCCCTTTTAATATTGCCTATTTTACCTTGACGGAAGATGAGGCCATAAGAGAATTTGCTTTTGAATTTCAAGACACGGCCTTGGCTCCTGCTTGTATCTTAGTGGGGAATACGAAATCATCAGACCCCATCATAGATCATATCTTGCCAGGGAAGTTAAGCCTAGAAAATAATGAATGGAAAATGATGACTAAGGTCACCATTCGACTCAAATAAAATAATCATAATTTATGAAAGCATTAGTTTTAGAATCTTTGCATCAAGCCTTGGTGTATAAAGAAGTGGATGAACCCAAAGTGGGCAAAGGGGAAGTGCTTGTTAGGTTAAAAGCAGCCTCTTTAAACCATCGAGATGTTTGGATTTCTAAAGGCTTATATCCGGGCGTACAAACACCTATAATCCTAGGTTCTTGTGCTTCTGGGATTACAGAGGAAGGACGACAAGTCATTATAGATCCGGGGTTTGGATGGGGAGATGATCCTCGTTTTCAAAGCGCTTTTTATCATATTTTAGGATCACCTAATGCAGGGGTTTTTGCCGAAAAAATTGCGGTTCCTTCAGCTAATCTGGTACATAAGCCTGTGCATCTTACCTATGAAGAAGCCGCGGCATTACCTTTAGCTGGACTTACCGCTTATCGGGCATTGATGACTAAGGGACGTTGCAAATATGGCGATAAAGTATTGATCAATGGCGTAGGCGGAGGAGTGGCATTATTTGCTTGTCAGTTTGCTATTGCCCAAGGCGCTGAAGTTTATGTAACTTCTAGTTCTCCTGAAAAAATTGCCCGTGCAGAAGCTCTAGGTGCAAAAGGAGGAATTAGTTACCGAAAAGAAAATTGGGGTAAAGCCTTATTAAAATCAACAGGTGGATTTGATGTCATCATAGATAGTGCAGGAGGACATGGATTTAAAAATTTAATTGATGCCGCAGGCATGGGAGGACGCATTGTCTTTTATGGTGGAACGCATGGCGAAATCAACCACATCAATCCACAAAAAGTATTTTGGAAGCAATTGCAAATTATGGGATCTACTATGGGCACACCAGAAGAATTTAGAGATATGGTTCGGTTTGTGGAAGAACATAAAATTAAACCAGTCGTGGATGAAATATTTGACTTAGCTCAAGGGAATGATGCATTTGAAAAAATGAAAGCGGGGAAACAATTTGGGAAGTTAGTCTTAAAAATATAACGCTTGATTTTGAATCTGACGACACCTATATCTTGGCCTAAGGCGCCCTTTAAAATATCTTATCAAGACCAACTGTTGGCATTGGGCTCGTGCTTTGTAGAGCACATCGGCAAACGATTGCAAAACCATAAATTTGATTTGCTTTTAAATCCTTTTGGAATTACTTATAATCCAATTTCGATTGCGAAGGGAATAGATCGACTTTGTACTGGACAAGGCTACCAACAAGAGGATTTGTTTTTTCATCAGGAGCTATGGCATAGCCCAGATCATCATGGTCGTTTTTCACATGAAGATAAAATATTGGGTTTAGGTCATATGAATGAATTAGTAGCAGCAGGGAATGATAAAGTGAAAGTAAGTAATCACTTAATAATCACATTGGGGACTGCTTTTGTTTTTTATAATAAAGCGCAACAATCTTTTGTTAATAATTGCCATAAACTCCCCTCTTCTGATTTTGATCGTCAACTTTTGTCGGTAGATGAGATTGTAAGTGATCTTTCAAAAAGCTTAACACAGCTTTTTGAAATGAATGCAAAAATAAACGTAATTCTGACGGTAAGTCCAGTAAGGCATCTTAGAGATGGATTAATTCAAAATCAACGGAGTAAGGCACATTTGTTGACCGCTGTTCACACCTTAGTTGAGCAGTTTCCGAATGTGCATTATTTCCCATCATATGAAATTGTAATGGATGAATTGCGAGATTATCGTTTTTATGATCAAGATATGATGCATCCCAATCAACAAGCCATTGAGTATATTTGGGATCAGTTTATTCAATACTTTTTAGAAGAGAAAGATCAATTTATTTTCAATGAAATAGTCAAAATAAATAAAGCGGTAACTCATCGTGCCTTTTTTCCAAAGCGAAAAAAGCATCAAGAATTTTTGAAGGTGCATTATGAAAAAGTGCTTAGGTTAAAAGCGAAATATCCTAATTTAGATTTAGAAAAAGAACTTCAATTTTTTAAAGCTTAACCTAAATAAGTGCTTTATAATTTCTCCCAAAAAGATCGTAACTAATTGTTTTGTAGTGCTTCCTTTTCCGCTTTTCCAGGAATTAAATTATTAGCGACAATAGCTCCTTTCACAATATAATATTGGCCTAAAATATAGGTCAACATAATGAGTACTCTTGGTGAACCAATTTGAATGTCAGGTCGAAATTTATTTAAGGCGATGATGGTATCTGAAAAGATAAATAAAATCGCACCTATAAAAATGGAAGCAGAAGCAGTAGTGATTACCCGTTCAGAAAGATTGAGTGCACTAATTCCCATTAAGGTAATGACGAGACTATAAATAAGCACAGGGATAAAAAAATCGCCGATATTGGGATGAATCGCATAATTGATCCATGCCGCATATAGAAGAAAAGGAATGGCGATATAAGGGAAGATACGTACAAATCCCTTCTCCGTGGAGGGATAGCCAGAAAACGCTTTAATATAGAAAAGATGAGCAATTAAAAAGCTCCCCAAACCTACAATAAACATGGGATATGCTGCAAATAAAGGTTCTTTAAGTACCATCAGCGAAAGATCACCAAAGAGAGAAAATAATAGAGCGAAAAGAATTAAAAGGCTAAAAGGACGGAAATGAGATTTTACATTGACGAAAAAATAAATCATGAGCAACAACATGAGTAAGGGTTTTGTCCCGTAGATCATATACACATGTTGCTTTGCTTCACCAATGAGATTGATGGCAGCAATCAGATAGAATATTGGAATTAAAAAAGGCGCTTTTTCTCTCATTGTCATTTTTTTTAAATGGAAATTAAAGCTTTAGCTTTTTCAAAAAGTCAACCGTCTTATGCATATCAATACTCATGTTTCGATCATTCGTTAAGATGGGAACTTCTTTCCGATATTGGGCAACAATCGCTTCGATTTTAGGACTACTTTGAAGTGGACGTCTAAAAGATAAAGCTTGTGTGGCCGTCATCCATTCGATAGCTAAAATGCGTGCGACATTGTGCACCACTTGATATAATTTAGTTCCTGCATTAGCAGCCATACTTACATGATCTTCTTGTCCATTTGAGGAAACAATAGAGTCAACAGAAGCAGGAGTAGACAGTTGTTTATTTTGACTCGCGATAGACGCTGCGGTATATTGTGGGATCATAAATCCAGAATTTAATCCACCATTTTTTATTAGAAAAGCAGGTAGACCGCGTAGTCCTGAAATCAATTGAAAAGTTCGACGTTCGGCAATGCTGCCCAGTTCAGAAAGTGCGATAGCTAAATAATCTAAAGGCAAAGCTAAGGGTTGTGCATGGAAGTTGCCACCAGACAAAATACCATCCGTTTCAGGAAATAAATTGGGATTATCTGTAACCGAATTGATCTCTGTGGTGAAAATTGATTTTACATGAGCCAAAGCTTGTTTAGAAGCCCCATGCACTTGAGGAACACAACGAAAAGCATAAGGATCTTGTACGCTAATGGCCTTACCTGTAGCCAACGGACTTTCGGCTCTCCACATTCGAATTGCCGAAGCGGTTTCAATTTGTCCTTGATGCGGTCTTATTTGATGGAGTCGATCATCAAAAGGTGTCATTTGTACTTGAAAGGCATCCATAGAAATTGCAGCAATGAGATCTGCTTGTTCACTTAATCTTTCGGCTTGAATTAAAGCCCAAGCGCCATAAGCGGTAGAGAATTGGGTGCCATTTAATAAAGCTAATCCTTCTTTGCTTGCTAAAGCTAAAGGCTTAACTTGAACTGATTCGGGTAGATCTTTGGTTTGGATTTTTTTACCTTGATACCAAACCTCTCCTTCTCCGATTAAAGGGAGACTTAAATGGGCTAATGGTGCTAAATCTCCAGAAGCACCTAAGGAGCCTTGTTGATAAATTACAGGATAAATTTCATTATTATAAAAATAAATAAGCCGATCAATGAGTATTGGACGTACGCCCGAATTTCCATAAGATAAACTTTGAATTTTTAAGAATAAAATCAATTGAACCACTTCAATAGGTACTTCATCTCCCATACCACAAGCATGAGAAAGGACGAGGTTGCGTTGGAGTGTAGTAATTTCTTCTTGGGAAATTTTTACATTGCATAGTGAACCAAAACCGGTATTGATTCCGTAAAACTGAGCATTGGGTTCTTCCAATTTTTTTTCTAGGAATGTTCTACAAGAAGTCACCGCTTTTCTAGATGCTTCAGAAAGCTGTATCGGCGACTTTTGCTCTAGAAGCTTGCGTAAATGATCTAAGCTAATTTGGTCTTTACTGATTAAATGCATGATAAGTAGGTCACTAGGTTTTAGACGGTTTTAAATAACTTATTTGTAAAAAAAGAAAAAAATAGGCTTAAAGCTGTAAATTTAGCCGCTTATTTTCGTTCTTCTAATAAATTAGTGAAGGATTAGCTTCAATTATTACATTGTCGCATCATTTTTGTGGAAATAAATAATCATTCTGCCAAACTAAATAAACGAACTTTATGAATCGAATTCCTTGGTTATTTCTTTTACTTGCTTTTCTAGGAAGTTTTTCTTTAAACTCTTGTAGAAAAACGAGCTTTGCCAATAAAGCAGATGATATTTTAAGTTTTTCTACAGATACCCTAAAGTTTGATACGGTATTTACGGCACGAGGTTCCGCTACTCGGTTTTTTAAAATTTATAATCCACATAATAAATGGTTGAAGGTAGATAAAATAATGCTTGGAGGCGGTGCAAGTTCTCCTTTTCGATTAAATATTGATGGTTTTTCTACGCCTGTAGTTAATGATATTGAAATTGCGCCAGAAGATAGTTTATATATATATGCGGAAGTGACTATTGATCCAGATGATTTAGATAATCCATTCATTGTGCAAGATTCGGTATGGTTTGAGACCAATGGAAATACGCAAAAGGTAATGCTTGAAGCTTTTGGACAAAATGCAAATTATATTGGTCGGAGTAATGAGGTTTATGCTTTGGGATGTAGCGAAAGTATTTGGAATGATCCTAAACCCTATGTTGTACTAGGCTTTTTATTAATTGATAGTTGTGATTTGATTATTCAAGAAGGGACAGAAGTACATTTTCAAGGTGGAATTTCGTATACGGGAGATGGAATTCCCGTTCCGTCAGGGGTGTTATTTGTAACGCCCAATGCTCATTTAGAAGTGAATGGAACATTAAATAATCCCGTATATTTTCAATCCGATAGAATAGAGCCGGAGTTTGAAAATTCAGCAGGACAATGGGGCGGTATTTGGTTGTTTGAAGGAAGTACAGGAAATAAGATTCATCATGCGCGCATTCAACATGCCATTGTTGGGATTCGAGTAGATTCTTCTTCTACCTTAGATATTGATAATACCTGGGTATATCAAATGGCGAGTTCTGGAATTGTGGCTCGACATGCAGAGATCAATGCGGAGAATTTATTGGTTTTTAATGCAGGATCTTACCATCTTCAATTGGAGCATGGAGGAAATTATAATTTCGATCATTGTACATTTACCTTTAGTAATCAGACGGGTATTTCACATGAAGACCCGATATTAAGAATAAGTAATTATTGGATTTTTGAAGATGCTATTGGGAACCGAACCATTCTAGAAAATGACGCAAATGTCAATTTTAATAATTGTATTATTTATGGCCCAAAACCAGAGGAAATTGTACTTGATGCACCAGAGATTGTTAACGCCAGTATTAATCATAACTTTAATCACTGTTTAATCCGTGTAGATACGTTAAATACCTCTACATTTATTAATCCAGTAATTAATGAAGATCCATTATTTAGAGATCCATTTGAATTAGATTACCATTTAGATACGATTATTTCTCCAGCTGTTGATGCAGGAGCTATACTTGCGAGTCCTGTCATTTTAGATTTAGATGGAAATCCAAGGGTAAATGCTCCAGATATTGGCTGTTATGAATTTCAAGAATAAATTGCTTAGTAAAAGAAGCTTGGATTAATTAACTAAGACTTCGTACATATCTTCTGGATTTAAGTATTTTTTTGCCAAGTGTTGCAAGGTTTCTGGAGTAATGGTTTGAATGGTATGAATAAAATCATTGAAAAACTGATCGTTCATTCCCGACAATACTAACGATCGAATGAGGGAAGCCATATTGAATGGTCCGTCTAAGCTATTTAATAAAATTCCCATCATGTAATTTTTAACACGAGACAATTCTTCAATAGGAATTAATTCATCTTGTAAGCGGCGAAATTCTTTATAAATTTCAGTTAATGTAGCTTCCGTAACTTCCGAGCCTACTTCGGTACTAACGGTAAAATATCCAGCATGAAGAAAGGCTTCCATTCCAGAGTAAATACCATATGTATAACCTTTTTCTTCTCGAATATTATTCATCAAACGAGAACCAAAATAACCGCCTAATACGGTATTTAAAATTACAAAACCAAGATAATCTTCGTGATCTCTAAGCATAATTTGTCGCCCAATTCGAATAGCTGTTTGCACAGAATTAGGGATTTTAAAATGCATTTTCTTTTTTGTAAAAGGATTAAATTGATGGGTCTTGCTTATTTTTTCTTTGACCACTAAAGATTGACCAAGGGTATTATTTAATTGATCTAAAATGTCTTGATTAATTTTTCCACTCACAAAAATTTTACAATGGCCTGCATGGATACAAGATTCAAAATGTTGAATCAAATGTTCGCGTTTTAAACCATCGTACATTGCTACACTACTATTATATCCATAAGGATGATGGTTGCCAAATAATGCCGCCGTAATTTCCTTAAAAGCGGTTACATCATTTTTGGTCGCATCTACTTTTAATTTTTGCTTTTGATTTTGAACAAAAGTCTCCAATTCCTGAGGTGGAAAGATGGGGTTAGTAAGAATATCTGCCAAAATTGGAAGCACTTCAGGTAAGTGACGATGTATGGAAAATAAGGTTAAACTTAAGGTGTCAACATTTCCCGAGGTTCGAAGATTGGCTCCGTAATAATCTAAATGTTCGGCGATCTCTGCCCCCGTTTTGCTTTGCGTTCCTTCCTTCAATAAAACAGCTGCTGCACGTGAAGCTATAGGATGTGATTCATACCAACGACCTGCTTGAAAAACCACTTCTATTTTTACAATATCTTGTGTTCCTTTGTTAATGGCATAGACTGGAATTCCATTATCTAAATGTAGAACCTCGTATTTCGCTAAGGAAAAAGATTGAATTTCTTTTAATGGTGGTGCTTGATTACGATTCGGCATTTCTTATTGCTTAATTATGATATAGATGGCAAAGGTACGAAAAGCAATTTAAGTAGAAAGAAAAAAATAGGATTGGCATTTAAATTGTATGAAATAATTAGTGGTTGTTTAGAAAAGAATAATTTTTTATTTTCAGCCCATTATATAATGTTGTTTTATTTCATATACCAAAAATCATTTAGATGAAACATTATCCATTAATACTCATAGCTATTGCATGTATATTCCTATCTTCTTCTTGCACTCGATTAACTCCATTTACTGAGAAGCTTTATAAAGCGAATAATTGGTCGGAAAGAGAACTGAAAGATATCCAGTTTTATTTGTCTGATGAGGTAGTTATTCGTCGTCAAGTGAAAGATGCTTCTTCTGAAATTATTTCTGGAGAAATAAAAATGGTAGACGGTCGCGACGTGGATCAAATTGTATTGAAAAGAAAAACGCCTGGTGTATTAGAATTTAAGGTAGAAGACAAACCTCATTTAGCGGTATCCTTTGAAGAAGGTAAACATTTTATGTTTGGGCCGAATCCTAAACGTGGAGGAGAATATCGACTATTGGCTTCCAGTTGGAAGAATAAAGTGGGGAAGATTAATTATGATGACAAGGTTTATTATACCGAAGCAGGAAATGGAACTGCGGGTTTAATGGTCAATTTGAAAAAAATCAAACGATTAGAAGTCGATACCCGAAAAGTGAAAGGGCGAACGGTTAAATAATTTCGTCGTTTAATCCTTTCAAAAAAGGAACAAAACGAAAAATTCCAAAAGATTCTTGAACGAATTCATCGGTAGTCTTACGGGTGATTCTAAGCATTGTTTTATCTTCATTATCGCCTACAGGAATGACTAAAACACCTCCTATTGTTAATTGTTGAAGTAGTGCATCAGGGATATTATCGGAGCCTGCTGTAACTAGTATTTTGTCAAAAGGAGCAAAAGAAGGAAGCCCTTTATATCCATCTTTATAATAACCTCTAATCTGAGGAAGATTAAGGCTTTTAAACATTTTTTGAGAAAAATCGAATAAACTTTTTTGGCGTTCAATAGTAAATACACGCGCTTTTAATAAGGCCAAAACACTCGCTTGATAACCCGAACCTGTCCCAATTTCTAATACTTTTTCTTTGGGTTTTATCTCTAATAAATTGGTTTGAAAAGCAACGGTAAAAGGTTGTGAAATGGTTTGTCCTGACAAAATTGGGAATGCAATATCTTCATAAGCACGCTCCTCAAATGCTTTGTCTAAGAAAAAATGTCGAGGAATGAGACCAATAACTTCAAGTATTTCCGAATTGCTTATCCCCTTTTCTTTTAGGTGTTGCACCAGTTTTTTTCTTAAGCCTTTGTGTCGATATGAATCCGTCATTTAAGTATTCTCGTATAATTTTATGTACAAATAACAAAAAATAAGATAAGGAGACGAATATTTTTTGAAATTTAGTTATTTTGCCGTTCAATAATAAATACAAAAGATGACAAAAATTAAATTTGGGACAGATGGGTGGAGAGCCATCATTGCTAAAGATTATACTATTGACAATCTTATGCGTGTGGCTGAAGGCACCGCTAGATGGTTAAAAGAGAACAAAGGCACGAAGGTGGTGATTGGGCATGACTGTCGATTTGGCGGAAAAATGTTTGCAGAAAAAGCAGCTCAAGTGATCGGATATCATGGAATAAAAGTACACCTTGCTCAAGGTTTTGTATCTACACCAATGGTTTCGCTAGGGGTAACTAAAACGAAAGCAGATATTGGTATTGTAATTACAGCTAGTCACAATCCTCCTTCTTATAATGGGTTTAAATTGAAATCTTCTTTTGGAGGACCTACGATTCCTAAGCACATTGCAGAAGTGGAGAATTTAATTCCTGAAGAAGTTACCCATAAGTTGCCTTCTTTAGAAGATATGCATAATGATGGCTTACTTAATTATATCAATTTGGAAGATTTGTATGTAAGCCAAGTGGAAGACTACTTTGATATGAATGCGATTCGGAATTCTGGAATTCGATTGGCTTATGATGCCATGTATGGCGCAGGACAAGACGCAATGAAGCGGTTAATGCCCAATGCAGATTTTTTGCATTGCGATGATAATCCTTCTTTCCGAGGGCAGGCGCCAGAGCCGATTCATCGAAATTTACAAGAACTATCTCAGTATATTAAAGATCATGAAGAAATTGATTGTGGTTTAGCTAATGATGGTGACGCAGATCGGATTGGGATGTATGATGGCGATGGAAATTTTGTAGATTCTCATCATCTCTTATTATTGCTTTTGTATTATTTATACAATTATAAAAAAGAAACAGGGAAAGTGATTATTACTTTTTCGGTTACGGACAAAATGAAAAAACTATGTGAAAAATATGGTTTAGAATATGAAGTAACCAAAATTGGATTTAAGTATATTGCTGAAATCATGACCAAAGAAGATGTATTGGTTGGAGGAGAAGAATCTGGAGGAATTGCTGCTAAAGGTCATATCCCAGAACGCGATGGAATTTGGATGGGCTTATTGATTCTAGAATTTATGGCAAAGACAGGAAAGTCGCTCAAAGAATTGATTGCAGAGGTTTATGCAGAAGTAGGACCATTTTCTTTTGATCGAGATGACCTTCATATTGATGAATCCATTAAACAAGAAATTATTCAAAATTGTAAAGCTGGAAAATACACGGCTTTTGGGGACCATAAAATTATCAAGACAGAGGATATTGATGGATATAAATTTTATTTCTCTGATGATGAATGGGTAATGATTCGTCCTTCGGGTACAGAACCCGTGCTAAGGGTTTATGCACAGGCTCCTGATGCAGCGGGTGTACGGACATTACTAGATGCCACACACGCCACCTTACAAGGATAGAAATTAAATTTTAAAAAATAAAAATGCCGACTTGCACAAGTCGGCATTTTTATTGTGCGAATTATTTATATGAAATCTTTTATCAAACCTTTTATCGTTTTATGCCTTATTTTTTGTGTAGTTCAAGTAGAAGCACAAAAGAGTAAGACGCCTTTTTTTCATCCTGTTGATAGTTTTAGTAAAGCTCGGTTTTGGGGCTTGACAGGAACAACAGCGGTAGGGTATACAGGAGTAGTTACGGGATTAAGTAAGTTGTGGTATGCGAATTATCCAAGATCAAAATTTCATCTTTTTAATGATTTAGGAGAATGGAAGGATATGGATAAAATGGGGCATTTATTTACTGCTTATTTTCAAAGTAAATGGGCTAAACAAGCTTACGCATGGACTGGACTTTCCAATAAGGGATCGATATGGGCAGGGATGACCGCAGGGACTTTATTTCAAACTACATTGGAGGTTTTAGATGGCTTTTCAGAAGAGTGGGGTTTTTCTATTGGAGATGTAGCTTTTAATACTTCAGGGGTATTATTAATGGGAGGTCAAGAATGGCTTTGGGATGAACAGCGGATTGTATTGAAGTTATCTTCACATCGGGTAAAATACCCAGATGCTCTTTTTAATGCAAGTATGGGAAATGGAATGTCTTCACAAAAGATTAGAGCCGCAGAACTTTATGGAACAAGCTTGCCTGAAATGTTTATTAAAGAGTATAATGGATTAACTATTTGGGCTTCCGTTAATATTCGTTCCTTTATAAAAAAGGAAAAGACTTGGGTCCCTTCTTGGTTAAATGTGGCCGCAGGTTATGGCGCAGAAAATTTATTTGGAGGGTATAATAATTCTTGGGAAGATAGCGAAGGAAACATCTTTGTATTAGATCGAGATGCATACCCTCGCTATCGTCAATATTTTTTATCCTTTGATATAGATTTTACACGAATTAAAACCAAACATAGAGCGCTTCAAATTTTATTTAATTTAGTCAATATTATAAAAATACCTGCCCCCGCATTGGAATATAATTCGCTTGGGAAATTTAAATTTCGTCCGTTTTATTTCTAAAAAAGATATTCCCTTTCTCTTTATTGGATTTCAATTAGATAGGCTTTAAAAGAAGATTGTCCACGCGTATCTTCTACTAAAAAGGTAATGTCTACCATATCTCCACTTGTATACTCTGCTGGGTCAATAAAAAATTGATAGCTTACTGCTTGTGATTGCCCAACTAAATCTCCTTGCGCTAAAATCGTAGATCCTGCGGATTCATTTTTAATAAAATAACGATCCAATTCATCATTATCTGTTGCATCGAAAGTAAAGGAAACGGTTTCACTTAGATCGTGTTGTCCTGAAGTCGCTGTAGTTAGGGTTCCATTTACGGTAAAGTTTTGAACTGCTGGATTTTCTTTATCTGTTTGGCAACTCCAAAATCCACAAATTAAAAAGGCCATAGACAGAAATAAACCAAAATTCTTTTTCATTATATTTGTTTTAATTTAAAAATTCTTGTTAATGTGTAAGGTAAAAGATCATTATCTTTTCCTTGTACGTAATCAAATCACCAAAAAATGAGCCAAATTATTTATTTAAGCCATAATAATTTATGGTTGTTCGATTTACATAGGTTGGAAAAATAAGTGGATTATTGGATAAAAATAATAAATATTTGATCAAACTATAAGCAATTGATACGATTTTACTTTCTTAAAGTAAGTTCATCTTTTTATAAAAATAAAAAAGGACGAAACTATTTAGTTTCGCCCTTTTCTTCTCTGACATTTATTGTTTATCTACTCGGTATAGTAATCGTTTCTGAAGTAGTTTGCCCTGTTTTAGATTTTGCAATAATTTCGATTTTATTGTTCATCCCTGGCTTTAAGGCAATGGTTGATTTTAATAATTTTGTAGTTCCATTATAAGAAAATGAGCTGTATGGTACGCCATTGACTTTAATTTGAACGCCACCTTTTCCACTGATCCCATTAATTGCAGCAACCACTGCGACACTATTTGATTTACCCGCTTTCGCAGCAATTTTAGGTTTTACAATAACTATTCGTGGGCCATTTCCTCGTTTTACATGTACCACTTTTCCTGTAGAACTTCCTTGTCCTTTTGCATTTTTAGCCGTAACTTTTATTACATTAATTCCTTCCTTCAAAGGAATGCTTGCCGTAGCGATGTTAGATTTAAGAATAAATCTTACAGGTTGATTATTAACGGTCATTACTACATTCCCATCAGCTAAATTATTGATTGTAGCCTTTAACGGATAGGTACTTAATGAAGAATAAGTAGTTCCACTTAATGTACCTAAAGTTACGATTGGGCGTGAAGTAGGAATAGTACTACCCGTTCTAGGGTTTGAGCTTCCTGCTTTTCCTGATGTCGATCCACCTTTTCCTCCAGTATTGGTATTCCCAACATTTGGCGAACTTGCTGGTTTTGGACTAGAAGGTTTATTCCCAGTACTTGGTTTCGTGTTACTTCCCCATCCCATGTCTCCACTTTCTTCTTTATACTTTACAATGGTTTGCATTGGTGTAGTTCCAGTAGCGTTTGTTGCCACTAAACGAATTACGTTTGTCCCTGGGCGTAAAGTTACACTCGCATTAAATTGTTCTGTATTTTCACTGTAATTAAATGGTCTGTTTTGTCCATTTACCGTAAAGGTAATTTGGCTTTTTGTAACCGAAGTAACCTGTGCATTTACATTAATTTGTGCACTAGGTGAAGTATATGGATTGGTTGGAGGACTCGAAATCTTTGTTATTGGTAAAGGCAATGGAACGACTTTTACAATACTTCGACTCTCTGTATCTTTACCATCACTGTTGGTTGCTGTAATTGTAATTACATTTGATCCTTCTACTAAAGAAACAGTTGAAGAGAATCCTCCATTCGCATTGTTAAATACAAAACTATTTGTTGCTTGACCATTTACAGAGAAGGTTACATTACCTCCATCTTCCAAACCACTTATCGCTGCCTGTACTTTGTATGAATTACTTTCTACTGTTACGGTTTGTTGATTCGGACGTATGTAAGTAATCACTGGTGGATTTTTATCTCCAGAAGTTAAAGATCCAGTGCCATAATTAATGGTACAATTGTCGTTATCTGATCCTGCACTATTTGTTCCTGTAATCTGAATCGTATTCGTTCCCTTTTTCAAATTGATAGGAGCTTTAAATATTCCTGTAGATGGATTAAAGGTAAACGCAGTAGTAGTTTTACTATTAAGTACAAATCGTATTTGATCTTTACGATCTACATTTTTAATGGTCGCTTGAATCGTAGTTGACTGAGCAGTCGATTTAAATGGACATGCGTTTGGTCTTGTAATATTTACTGTTGGTTTTGATGGCGATATAGGCGTATATACTATCGTACCAGAATCGGAATCTGTTCCAGTAGAATTTGACGCTTTAATTACTACGGTGTTCGTTCCTGCTTTAACAGTTACATTGGCATTTAGCACATCCGTAGTTGTATTATAAGTAAAGTCAGTCAAGGTTTTCCCATTAAGAGTAAAACGAATTTCATTCTTACTGTTCACATTTTTTACATCCGCTACAATTTTTACTGAAGTCGAATTTGCAGTGTATGGATTTTTTGAAGGCGTAGTAATATTTACAATTGGTTTTGCCTGTGGCGAATGATAATTAATCGTTCGCGTATCGGTGGCAGAACCTGCCGAATTGGTCGCTTGAATAACGACCGCATTATTTCCTTCTACCAAATTAATGCTTGAGGTTAAGGTATTATTTTCTGCATTATAAGCAAAGCTGGTAATCGTTTTTCCATTCACCGTATATCGAATATCGTTCTTGCTAGTTACTCCAGTTACCGTTGCAATTACTCCTGTAGTTGCCGAAGTGGCAATATAAGGATCTGCTCCAGGCTTTGTAATAGTAACCGTTGGTTTTGGTGTTGGCGCATTGTAAATCACCACCTGCGAATCACTATCCGTTCCTGAACTATTCGAAACCTTGATGATGATATTATTATTTCCAGGAGACAATTTATGTCCCGCAACAATTTCTCCTTTTGTAGGATTAAATGTATACGTCGTTACATTTTTTCCATTAATCGTATATTGAATTTCATTTTTACTTTTAACCCCTTTTGTATTCGCTTTAATTTGAACACTTGAAGTAGAAGAGGTGTATGGATTTGCAGTAGGTTGTACGATATCCACCCCAGGACCTTCAGTAAAAGGAATCGTATATTTGATTTTTTGTGTATCAGAATCACTACCATCACTATTTTGAGCAGTAATTTTTACCACCGTTGTTCCAGGCTTCCAGGTCGTATTACTAATGAAAGAATTTGAACTTGGGTTAAAGGTAAAGTTCGTGCTACGTACATTATTAATTGTATACGTAATTTGATTTTTACTAGTAATGTTCGTAATCGTTGCTTGTACTTTTCCATTAGAAGAAGAAGTCGTGTATGGATTTCCTGTTGGGAAAACGATATCTACATTAGGTGGTCTTCTTGTATTTCCTCCTTGTGGATATGACCCAGGCTCACAATCTTCTGGATTGGTAGACGTTGGATTTCCATTAGAAGGATTGTTGTTTCCATTGTTCGGATTATTATTCCCATTATTTGGGTTGTTATTTCCTGTCGTTGGATTAGATGTCGCAGGATTAGACGGTGTAGTCGGATAAGATGGTGCCGTAGGATCATTATAAACAAAAGTGGTAATGGCAAAATCATCTCCTACACTGTTCGTAGCCGTTATTTCTACATTGTTTGATCCAGGATAAAGATCAACACTTGTTACTAATTTTCCAGAGCCATTATTGAAAGAAAAATTCTTTACTGGTCGGCCATTCAAATTAACTTTGATATTTCTTTTGTCGGTTACATGTTCTACCGTGGCAATTACATTTCCTTTGTTCGTATTCGTATTAAAAGGATTACTGCTAGGTCGAGTGATGGTAATTACAGGAGGACTTAATACAGGATCTAAGGTAGATATTGGATCATGTCGTTCTTCTTTTCCTGGATATACTTTCCATCGCAAATAAAGAGAAGTGTAATGATGTAAATCTTTTTTATCATCTTGAATAAAATCAGACTGCCATCTTTCGCCTTCTAATTGATCACTAAGTGCCCAATTAATTTTATGCTCTACTCCAACAGAAAAATTGGGAGTCACTTGATAGCCTAATCCTAAACCTGCACTTGGCATAAATGACCATCGTAGACCATCTTCATAACCTTCTGCTTCGGTTTCATAAGTTTTGTCTTTTAGGTTGGCTAGGTCAGAAAATATAGCTCGTTTCTTTTGGGTTGAATCAATCGAACTATAATCGTAAGCCATGCCCAATTGATCTAATTGGTTGGTTCGGGTATAATTGGCATTGAGGCCAGCTCCACCAAAAACAGAAAAGATAACCCCTGTTTTTTCTCTTAACCGATTGGCAGTTAATACACCTTCTATAGAAAGTTCGCCTAAATCGGTTCTGAAGTTTTGGTAAAGAAAACCAGGATTCGATTCATAATTGAGGCTTTCTCCTGAAGCACCATTGAACACAGGATTTGAAGCAAGCGCCGAAGTGGTTTCAAATTCTTGTCCGAATGTTCGGGTGTACAATAAACGACCTCTAAGGTCAAAATCTAAAAGGCCACCAGGTCGGTGGTAAATGTTTTTGCCTAAGGTAAGGCCTGCTCCCCATCCGGGTAAAGCACAAACGTCGCTGGTTTGCCATGCGGCTCCGGCATTGATACCGAATTCCCAAGCTCCCCGTCCATCTAATGTAGTGGTGGTGTGTTGCGCACTTGCTGAAAAATGCAAGAGGGTGAGTAATGCGCTGATCCAAAATAATTGTACTGATAATTTCATATGCTGTAGTTTTTGGTTATATATTCAATAATGCACTTTTTGTGCCAACCGAATCATAACGAAGTGTTAATACATTAAAAGACTACCGATTTGAGTAGGTAATGTCTATGGATAGTGCTGTACTTTAAGTTGTTGGAAATCATGTTTTTATGCATAAAAATAATGACTTAAAATGAAAGGCAGAATTTTTTTGAAAAAAAATAAATATAAAGGTAATAAATTACTTCTTCCTACGTTTTAATCTGTTCGGTCTAAATGTTTTTTAATTTTTTTTTCGAAAAAAAGACCCTTAAAAACCAAAACTAGTTTTAACTTGAGTACCACATTTATGAAAAAGAAAACGATTGTCATCACTGGAGGAAATGCAGGGATTGGAGCCGCGACGGTTAATGCCCTTGTGAAAGAAAATCATCAGGTGTTTATGTTGTGTCGAAATATGCAAAAAGCAACGACTTTTTCTCAAGGGAAAAAAGGAATAACTATTATTTCATGTGATTTAGCTTCTTTATCTTCTGTGCAAAAAGCAGCTAAAGAGGTCATCGCTCAAACCGAACAAATTGATGTGTTGATTAATAATGCAGGTTTAATTATGAATGCATTTCAAAAAACAAATGAAGGTTTTGAAATGCAATTTGGTGTCAATCATCTAGCCCACTTTTTACTTACCCAATTGTTATTAGAGCAAGTTAGAAAAAGTGAGGCAGGACGTATTGTCAATGTTTCTTCCGCTGCGCATTATCGTGGCAAAATCATTTTTGATTCGTTCAAAAACAAGATGGGAGCTTACCGCGCAATGAAAGCTTATTCGCAATCTAAACTATGTAATGTTTTATTTACTCGTCAATTAGCTAAACTACTACAAGATACACCTATCAAATCAAATTGTCTACATCCAGGAGTAGTTCGAACGTCTATTGGAAATAAAAGCAATTGGCTTTTTTCACTTGGATGGAATGTGATTAAATTGTTTGGGATTAGCCCCAATAAAGGCGCGCAAACTTCCTTGTTCTTAGCGTTATCTGAAGAAGTAAAAACCTCGGGCAGTTATTATGACGAACATCAAAAAGAACGAAAACCTTCTTCGATTGCTCTAGATGATAAATTAGCAGAAGATTTATGGAAATATAGTATGGATGAAGTTCAAGATTTTTTAATTCCCTCAGCACAGGTTTAATGAAAAGGATATTCTTTTTAAGTATCATTTGCATTTATTCTATCGGTCTATTCGGACAAGAGAAGTTGGATGTTGTGTATACGCAAGATCAGTTGCAAAGTGATTTTTCTTTATTAAAAAAAGCATTTATTGAACGGCATCCTGGGATTGCTATTTACATGTCTAGAGATAGTCTTGAATATTGGTTTGATTACTATAATAGTCAACTAAACAAACCAATGACTGAAGCGGAATTTGCAAATGTTTTACGGCCATTAATAGAAAAAATGCGTTGTGCTCATACCGTAGTTTATCCTTCAAAAACATATATGGAAGCGTTAAAAGAAAACGGAAGATATGTATTTCCTCTTCGGGTTCAAATTATTGATCAATCGCTTCATGCTTTTGAAGATTGGAATGGAGACACCATTATAGATGTAGGAAGTAAAATTTTAGAAATCAATGGCCAAGATTCCAAAACAGTCATAGATTTACTTTATAGCCATAGAGCCTCCGATGGATTAAACCAAACATTGAAAAAAGCATTTATTGGGCATTATTTTACCGCTTATTATCGAAGTGCTTTTGGCGATGTAGATAGCTTTTATTTAGCTTGTGAAAATGTAGAAGGTTTGCCTTTTACTCAAACAATACCTGCTAAATTTATTGCTAAAGACTCTACGCTAAGTCTTCCTTTTCCCGAATGGTATGATTATAATCCCGTCATGAAATTTACAAACAATCGACTATTTCAATTGCCTGAAGATTCAAGTACATATATTCTTGATATTGCCCGATTCCGCCCTTCTAAAGCGACCAAGTTTTATAAAAAAGTATTTAAATATTTAGCAGAAAAAAAAGCAAAACGATTGGTTCTTGACCTAAGAGGAAATCCAGGAGGCTTGATTCATGTAGGTACTGATTTAATGAGTTATTTATTAAATGAAAAAGTCGAAATGGTACTGCATCGAAAACGAGGGAAGCCTTCTTTTAAAGCGCATCTTAATGGAGACTTTGGTCGGTTTATGCAAAGAATGATGCTACGCATTCAACGAAAAGTGAGAAAAGATGAGGACCATGTTTATTATAGCCATAAAACCTATCTTCATAAAAAACAACATTTTGAGGGCGAACTTTTTGCATTAACTGATGGAGGCACTGCTTCTACTTCCAGTATTGTGACCTCCTATCTTAAAAGCTACCGAGGATTGATTTCTATAGGAGAAGAAACGGGTGGAGGTCAAGCAGGGAGTCAAGGAATGTCTATCCCTTTTTTAACATTACCCAACAGCCAAATTCGAATCAAACTTCCTTTTTATAGATTGACGCATCAAATTGATTTAGCACCAACTGGTGGAGGAATCAAACCAGATTATCCAATATTCTATACATTAGAAAGCCTATTAAAGGGAGAAGATTTACAAATGAAAAAGTTAATATCTTTAATTAAAGAGTAATTTTTTTGTGTGGATGCGACCTTTTTAGGAAAAACTGCGTCCTAATATACAGAACCCAATAAAAGAAGTTCATCAGAAAATGGTAACTTCAATACACCCACTTTATAAAATGTGTTTAGTTCGCTAAACAAAAGATGTCAAAAAACCGCTTTATTATGAAAAAAATGTCGTTAAAATTAATTACTTATTCTGCCTTACTTTACCTTGTACTAGTTTTCACAGGATGTGCCGCTACTCGGCAAGCCAATCAATTAGAAAGTCATAAAAATATGTTGCTTGGCGCATTAGACAAGAATGTAAGTGTAGAGAAGAAAATGGATGCATTGGCAGGCAGTATGCTAGGGATGATGAACCAAAGTTTAAAAATACTTAATCCTAAAAAAGGAGTAGATTATGTGAAAAAATACTCCAACCAAAACCAAGGAAGTATTGAAAGTTTAGTGAAGCAAATAGGAACAGGTCAACAAGAAATGAAAGTTGGCCAAAAAATCGCCTTCGGTTTGAAAATGGTGCAAAAACCGTATATGAAAGATTTAATTGCTTTAGTACCAAAATTTAAAAGGAAGTATAACCAATTGAAGTTTGCTATGAAACTTTTAGGCACCTTCAAAAAAGGTCTTACTGGAATGGTAGGAAACAAACTTCAGCTTTGGAAATAGGTGATGAGGGCACATATTTTATACTAAAACGCATAATGCTTGCTTTTTTTTACAAAATAAATTACCTTGTTCATATAGTCGAATCACTTATTCACACTCCCTTCTACGATACTTCACTATTTCGTAGAATTCGAAGTCAATATTTTTTTATACATTTGGAGTAAAAATAGTCCATGTATAAGCTATCATATTGCCCATTGATAAATATTCAATGGTGGTTACTTGTATTTTTATTTTGTTTAAATAATACAATACAAGCACAAACAAATTTTGTGCAAGGGTATGTGATTACTATAGATCAAGATACCATTCACGGAGAGATTAATTACCAAAATTGGGTTTTTACTCCACAACAAATTCAATTTAAGTCAGGCAGCAAAGTAGACGAGTTTACTTATAAGGAGATTAGTGGATTTGGTGTAAAACAAAAAGAGTTTTATACCCATTATTTTGTAGATGTATTAACAAATCCAATTGAAATTGGATACATCGTAGATCGCCAAAAACCGATACTAGAAAAATCAGAAACCTTTCTTCAATTGCTAGTGAAAGGCTCCAAATCCTTATGGTATTATAAAGATGAAAATAGCGTAAAACACTTTTTTATTCAAGAAGGTAAGGAGACTCCAGTTCCTCTAATTTATATGAAGTATATTAAAGATGAACCAACGGATCAGTTTAGTCAAGAACTCCATGAATACCGCAATCAACTCACTACCTATTTTAAAGATGGAGATATTACCTTTGTCGATTTACAAAAAGTAAATTATAATAGAAAATCATTAATCGATATCTTTAAACGCTATAATCAAGCAATAGATCCAAGACTCGAATACGAAGTAAAAAAAGATAAAATGGGTTTGGATCTAAGTGCGAACGCAGGACCCGTTTTAACCTCTACTCGGTTTTCAGGCTCAGGACCATTTCAAATTGAAGAGGCTGATTTTGGCCTTCGAATAAATTATCAATTTGGACTAGCTTTGAATCTTGAATTTAAACGAAACCTAAAACGATTTTCTCTTTATAATGAATTTAGTTATAAATCATTTCAAACAGAAGGAACATCCAATATCCCAATTTTAGGAGGAGAAATTACCAATGATTTTAACTTTAATTTTGCTTACTTACGTTTAGGAAATTTCTTTCGTGTGCAATGGCCATTAAAAAAAGTAAAACCTTTTATCCAGTTGGGAATGATCAACTCATTAATGATCAAAGAAGAACAATCTGTGCTCGTTAAAAATCCACTTACGATCACCCCCGAACGAGAAGAAATTCCTTTTAATGAAATTAGAAAATATGAACAAAGTCTAGCACTTGGAGTTGGGGTAAGATGGCAAGGACTGATAATAGAGTTACGAACAGAACGAGGTAACGGATTTTCAAAAGCAGTAAATCTAAATACACATATTAATAACCTCGCTTTTCTAGTGGGTTACACGTTTTATAGAAAGAAATAAGTATTGAATATAGGAATGCAAAATGAATGCTTTGGTATTCCTATATTCAAATAAAATAATCTACAATAACTTCAATTTGGCAAACTTCAACATGATTCTTTTTTGACCTGCTTCTTCAAAAAAGATCGTTGCAACTTTGTTGGCCGCACCACCTTCTACATTAATAACTTTTCCTTTCCCAAAGCGTAAATGGGCAACTTGTATTCCTGCAATAATCTCTTCTGGTTTGGCAGGCGTAAAATTAGGATCGAGTGTGGTAGTTAAAGAAGGCTTGCGTTTAAATCGACTGGTTCCGCTACCTAGCCCTGCTCCTCGAACAACTGCACGAGGTTCCATCGCATCACGATCTACAGCCACAGGATCAATTTCATCTATAAACCGACTCGGTTCATTGAAGCGAATATTTCCGAAATGATACCGACTCTTTGCATAAGAAAGCGTCAAGTGTTTTTCTGCTCTTGTAATCGCTACATAAAATAAACGTCGTTCTTCATCAATCCCATCCATAGATTGCATTGACATAAAAGAAGGGAATAATTGTTCTTCTAAACCTACCACAAAGACCGAAGGAAATTCTAATCCTTTAGCACTATGAATAGTCATTAAAGATACGCGATCTGTATTTTCAGTATCAGTGTCTAAGTCTGTCAATAAAGCAATATTTTGAAGATAGCTCGTCAATGTTTTATCATCAGTTACTTCATACGCTTCCTCTTCATCACTTTCAACGAATTCTTTAATTCCATCTAGCATTTCACGAAGATTCTCATATCGATTTAATCCTTCTAAAGAAGTATCAGATTTCATTAAATTTAAAATGCCCGATTTGTCAGCAATATGTGTCGCCAATTGATAAGCATCATTGGAAGCAAGTCGTTTAGTAAATCCTTCAATCATAGCCACAAAAGATTGAACCTTTTGTTGAGTTTTAGCAGGCAATGGATGCTTGTGAATTTCTTTAATAGTTTCCCAAAGTGTTTGGAAATTATCATCAGCAATCTTTACAATTTTATTGACCGTCGTATTGCCAATTCCTCGCTTAGGATAATTTATTACTCTACGTAATGATTCCTCTTCGTTCTGATTAATTGTTAAGCGTAAATAAGCAATGATATCCTTAATTTCTTTTCGTTGATAAAAGGATAAACCACCAAAAACTTTATAGGCAATATTATGTCTTCGAAGATACTCTTCAAAAATTCTCGATTGGGCATTCGTCCGATAAAGAATGGCAATGTCTTCGTTTCGAAGATGATTCCGAGTCTTAAGTTCAAGAATAGAATCTGCCACCCGCTTTCCTTCTTCCGCATCCGAAACGGTCTTTAAAATTTTAATCCGTTCTCCATCTCCTTTTTCTGATCGAATGGTCTTATCAATTTGCTTTTTATTATGTGTGATTACACTATTCGCAGCAAGCACAATGCTTTCTGTAGATCGATAATTTTGCTCTAATTTAAACGTCTTTAATTTGGGATAATGCTTTTTAAAATCCAATATGTTTTGAATGGTCGCGCCTCGAAAAGCATATATCGATTGCGCATCATCTCCTACGACACATATGTTTTTCGGACTCCCTGTATAATCGGTTAATTTTCGAATAATACTATATTGCAAATAGTTTGTATCCTGAAACTCATCTACTAAAAGATACTTAAATCGATTACGATATTTTTCTAGTACGTTCTCTGGATTTTTGTGCAACAACAAAAACATTTGATACAATAAATCATCAAAGTCCATAGCACCAGATCGTTTACACCTAGAGGCGTATCGTTCATAAATTTGAAAGATATATGGTCGCTTACTCGCTCGATCTTGCTCTAATAAACTCGGATTTTGTGCATAGGCTGGCGGAGAAATTAAATTGCTCTTTGCAGAAGAAATTCGAGATCGAATGCCATTGGCAACATAGACCTTTGGATCAAGACCCATTTCCTTTACAATATTCACAATTAAGCTTTTGCTGTCTTGCGTATCATAAATGGTGAAGCTTGCAGGATAACCAATTTTCTCCGCTTCAAATCGAAGTATCTTTGCAAAGATAGAGTGGAACGTTCCTGCCCAAACTCTATTAGCCGCATCACCCACTACTGAAGCAATTCTAGCTTTCATTTCCCTTGCCGATTTATTGGTAAAGGTAAGCGCTAAAATTTGTGAAGGAGGCACTCCTGTTTTTATCAGGTGTGCAATGCGGTAAGTGAGTACTCGCGTCTTTCCAGAGCCAGGTCCAGCAATCACTAAAATAGGCCCGTCGGTATTTGTTACCGCTGCCCGTTGAATATCATTAAGTTCTTCTAAATACGACATATTAGTGTTTAAAGTGGCGAGTACCAGTCATGACCATAGCCACTTGATGTTCATTACATTTTTCAATACTGTCTTTATCACGGATTGATCCTCCAGGTTGAATTACAGATACGATTCCTGCGGCTTGTGCAATATCTACACAATCATTAAAAGGGAAGAAGGCATCGGAAGCCATCACGGCTCCACTCAAATTGAAGCCAAAAGCTTGTGCTTTGGTGATGGCTTGTTTTAAGGCGTCTACACGAGAAGTTTGTCCACAGCCCATACCCAATAATTGTTGGTCACGTACTAAAACAATTGTGTTAGATTTAAGATGCTTAACACATTTATTAGCAAAAATTAAATCGTTGATTTCTTCTTTCTTTGGGGCTCTATCTGTAACGACTTCTAAATGGTCTGCGGTTTCCATTTTTGCATCTGCATCTTGAGCAATAACTCCATTTAAAAGACTTTTGAATAATCTACTTTGTACCGTAAAATCTTTGATTCGTAAAATCATTCGATTTTTCTTTTGTGTTAAAATAGACAAGGCTTCTTCTTCATATCCTGGAGCTATCAATACCTCACAAAACAATTTATGAATCTCTTCTGCGGTTTCTTTATCGACCGTACGATTACAGATTAAAATACCTCCAAAAGCAGAAACGGGATCTCCAGCTAAAGCGGCCTTCCATGCTTCTACTAAGGTGTCTCTTGTAGCCGTTCCACAAGCATTCGTATGTTTCAAAACGGCAAAAGTAGGTTTGTCATTGATAAATTCTTTCATCAAATTTACTGCGGCATCAATATCTACCAGATTATTGTAAGACAATGCTTTGCCATGTAGTTTGTCAAACATATCATCTAGGTTGCCATAGAAGATTCCTTTCTGGTGAGGATTCTCTCCATAACGTAAAGTTTGGGCATTTTGAATACTCAATTTGAATGCTTCATTATCATCCCCTTCAAAATAATTATAGATGGCAGTATCATAATGAGAAGAAACCGCAAAGGCTTTTCTCGCTAATAATTTTCGATCTTCTAAAGAAGTAAACCCTTGTTGATCTACTAAAATATTTTGAAGATCTTGGTAAGCTTCTTTTGATGGAATAACTAAGACATCACGATAATTTTTGGCTGCGGCTCGGATTAAAGAGATCCCTCCAATATCAATTTTTTCGATGATTTGAGATTCATCATTGGTGTTGGCTACCGTTTCTTCAAAAGGATATAAATCTACAATCACCAAGTCAATCTCTGGAATTTGATATTCATCTAGTTCGGCCAAATGATTGTTTTCTCTTCGTGCAAGAATTCCACCAAAGACTTTGGGGTGCAATGTTTTTACCCGACCATCAAGAATAGATGGGTAAGTCGTGATTTCTTCTACTGCAGTCACTGGTACATTTTGAGCCTCAATAAATTTTTGAGTTCCTCCAGTGGAATAGATTTTTACATTGAGTTTATTCAGTTCAGCTAAGATCGGTTCGAGTCCTTCTTTAGAAAAAACAGAAATCAGCGCAGATTGGATTTTTTTACCAGAATTCATGAGGCCTTTTTAATGGTTTATAAAAATGATTTTAATAAATCAACAGAATTGCGAAGATAAGCTTTTGCATTGGAATTTAAGGCTATAATTTTCCACAAAACGTGGAAAACTTTACCTTTGTTAAATGATCAATCAAATTGCTTTTCGTTTACCTGCCTTCACCCGTGGATTTCATCTAATTACGCACTTGGTAGAGAAAGAAATTCCTTCCATGCCTGCACAAGGAATTTTACATGTCTTTATTCAACATACTTCCGCGGGTTTAAGTATAAATGAAAATGCAGACCCAGATGTACGTGTAGATTATGAAACGATTTTCAATAAATTGGTACCCGAAAATGATCCGGATTATATCCACACCATAGAAGGCCCAGATGATATGCCCGCCCATGTAAAATCTTCTTTAGTAGGTTCGTCCATTACCATCCCCATTAGCAATCATCAGTTAAATCTTGGAACTTGGCAAGGGATTTATTTGTGTGAATTTAGAAACCGAGCCGCAGGTCGGAAATTGATTCTTACGGTCTATAGTTAGATCGAGTAAAAGACGAAGTATTTCTTGATAGTGCGTTCATCTAAACGTTGTTTTCTCTTGGGGCTATCCCCAAAAAAACATAGTTTTTTGGGGTCGGGCTATACACTATAATGTACTCGCTGCGCTCCGTGCATTCCGTTGCTATCCCTTAGCCAAAGCTAGATTTCAGTTTTAGGAAAGAACGAATAATCCGATCTGTAAAGAAAGTGAATATGTTGAATCGTAGAAGAAATTGATAATATGTACTTTTATTTGTACTTTACTTGCCTATTTAAGTAATCCATTAGTACTAATCACTTAAGTAGAAACCCCATGTTTAATTTTTTTAAAATAAAAAAATATGCTTTTTCCAATTGGAGATGATCAAGTAAAAGGGGGATTCCGACCTATCGTAAGTTATAGCTTTATAGCTTTAAATGTTATTGCATTTTTACTACAAACAACAGACCCTACACAGCAACTTTATGTCATGGAATTTGGTTCTATTCCCTACGAAATTTCTAGAGGTATTGATGTATACACATTAATTACGAGTATGTTTATGCATGGCGGATTTATGCACATCCTTGGTAATATGCTTTTCCTTTGGGTCTTTGGAGATAATATTGAATCTACGATTGGGAGTGTGAAATTTGCTATGTTTTATATCATGGGAGGAATAGCTGCCAGTGCCTTACATATTGTATTGGCTCCAGAAAGTATGGTTCCTTGTGTAGGAGCCTCAGGAGCCATTGCCGCAGTGATGGGCGCTTATTTAGTAATGTACCCCAAATCTAAAATCAAGATGCTTTTTGTTATGACAATGAGTACGTTCCGAATTGGTGCCTTATATTTCCTAGGTTTTTGGATCGCACAACAATTGTTTAGCGGAATTGGTGCCCTAAATCTTGGTGGTGGAGAACGAGCAACAGATGGTGGTGGTGTAGCCTATTGGGCCCATATTGGAGGTTTTATTTTCGGATTATTAGGTGGTTATTTTTTCAAGGCCGAGGTAGCCAAAATAGAATATGCCCACCAAGAACAACAAGCCCCCGTCTGGCGCCGATATGTCCAGTAGCAGCGCAATGCATTGCGCTTTCCGAAATCAGATTCCCAGTGCGCCATCCCCCGAAATCAGCAGCGCAATGCATTGCGCTTTCCACAGTTAGATTCCCGAAGCCCCCGAAGTTAACAGTACAATGCAATCCACTTTCCTCCGTCAGATTCCCGATGCCCCAAAAATCAAATTCCCCAATCCCCAATTTTTTTACCTAATTTAAATCCCCAAAAACATCATTTCCCATTTTAAAAAAAAAATATGAAAACAGAATTAGCATTATTACGACAAGCAAGGATAAACATCTTAGGATTAACGAAAGATTTGTCATTAG
>JAHDCJ010000009.1:45556-69850 GCA_020629935.1 Saprospiraceae bacterium
TGAAAAAAGAAATTTTTCAAAAATATAAACCATATTCAACCAGCTTTCGGATTACTTTAAACACATTGGAAGACGCGGTGCAATTTAATAATTTACATGAAGGATTACACTTTGGTTATATTCTAGCACTTAGGAAAATGCTTTAATTTTAAGAAAAAAAAGAATTGATTTCGTTTTTTTGACAATGGATTGTATATTTGAATCGGTTCCTCACCAAGTTTAAATTTAAAAATAATTTAGGTTGTTGCTTGCAAACATTCTTCTTTAAGAACCTAACTAATATTTTAAAACTCAACTTTTCTCCTCACAAAAGTATTTTGTTAAACCAAGAATTACACATAGGATTAATGTGTAATTGGATCAAATATTATACTTTTTGTTATCCATCTCTTTTCAAATGGCTTGATAGATATTTGTATCTAATTAGATAAATATTCTATAGTGTGATTTACTAATCACATGTTATGAAAAAATCCACCATTTTTTACCCAATGATTTTGACTTTGTTTTTATTTGCTTTGCCAAATTTAACAATTGCTCAACAAGATGCACTTTGTTTTAATGTCAGTGTTGATGTTGATTGTGAGGAACTGACCATTTATGTTGGCATAGAAGGAATGCCTTATAATTATGATCCCTCCAATAATGTTACAATTAGTTTAGATGAATTTTCGATTTATAACAGTACCAATGGCCAACAGTTAAATCTTGATCCAGTAACGTTTGACCCGCAGTATAATGGCGCTGATTGGTATTTCAATCCACAAGGACCATTAATTGTTTACACCGTAGATATTAGTGGAATGGGAGCTGGTGGTTTTTCTTTAGGGCTGAGAGGAAGCTTAGATTTAGAAGGAACAGGCATCTCTGGTGACTGGTGTACCTACATTGGAGACACTTATACTCCAATTAATATTTATAATTATCCAGAAAATGGATCAAGTAATTCCTTCTCTTATGTGTTTACAGAGTTTATTTATTTTGATGGAGGAGATCCTGGTCTATATATCCAACCTGTTTCAGGAATTAATTGTCCAGCAACTACAGGAATGTCTAATTCTGCATATTTAGCTCGCTTAACGAATGCCACAAATGCGGATTATAATAATTACATTTTTACATGGAGTACTGGTCATACAGGGGTATTAACAGATTGTGTTTGTACAAACGAAATTACCTTAACAGCAGAACATAAAGAAACTGGATGTATTTATACGGCAACTTATACCAACCCCTCAAAGTTTCAAACTACAGTAGTTTCTAGTCCTTGTTCTTCCACTCCCTTTGGTGGTTATACTCATTTTATTTTACAAGAAATACAAACGCTATGGACTACCTACTACAGTTTATTAAATCCAAATTTATATCAAGTAACTTGGAGTGATGGTCATGTCGGACCATCTCACCCTTGTACTTGTAGCGACTTGACCTATACGATAGAAGTATTAAATTCTGGTTGTACTTATAATGGAGCCGTGGATTCTCCTTGCTGGAATCTACATACTGATCCATGGGAAACCGTAAATCCGAATCATGATGATCAAGCTGCGAGTCATGAAGATCAAAGTGGAAGTCATGGAGATAATACAAGTACTGGTGGACCAATCCGACCACTATTCCCAAGAGTTGATGGGGAAGAATTTAAAATTTCAATATTCCCGAATCCTGTATCTCATAGCTTATTTATTCAATCCGAAGAATCGGATTTACAGTATGAAATTTATAGTATTGATGGAAAACAAATTGCTTCAGGAACACTGGCGAATTCATGGGAGTTTATTCCTGTGTCTGATTTTCCTAAAGGAAGTTATTTAGTTAAAGTTACGAGTGGAGATATGATGTATACAAAGAAAATAATTAAACTATAGTCGTTTATTTTTTTGAAACTAGAGTATATATAAAAGGGAATGATTTAAAAGTCGTTCCCCAATTTTTAATTGAGTGTAATTTTTTAAAATATTTATTTTATATTTAAGTGCTAGGACAAAATAAATGATATTTCCATTTATTAAGTATTGATTTATTTTGTACTAGTACTTAAATAGTTTTAAATTCTTCGATTTCCTCTAAAAGAAGAATTGTTAATTTCATTTTGTTCCTCAACAAAAAAATCATTAAGGCAAGTCCTTAGATAAATCTTATCTAAACCTATTGGTGTCAATACGAAATATATTGATATGGATAGCTCGTGTCTAATTCAAAATTGTAAGTGATTGATCACATATTTTTAACCTAAATCTTATTAATTATGTTTAAACTAAAATTGTTTTCTATTCTTTTTGTATTTGTACTCTTTTTTTCATGTGGACAACAAGAAATACTATCTCCATATGAAGAGGAAGTTCAAATAAATTTTACAAATAATTTCGAAGTATTTGAGGATTTAACAGATCCTTCCAAACGTTTACCTAAAAACCCTTGTCTAGCGAATTCACTACCGATTGGAAACACTACAGTAGTTTGGGAGTCTAGATGTAATGAGACGACTGGCTCAGGCGAGCGTAGTGCAGTAGAACGTCTGAATAGTTTTTTTAATGGATGTTTACCAAAGTATACTAGCGATGTTTGTATAGATAATGTTCAAAGTCGTGGACTAGTATACTTTGAGAATGATCAAGATTGTGAACCTGTATTTAATCATTTAAATTTTGAGAATGCCAATGGAGTATCTCCTTCTGAATTAGGTTCAATTGCTTCTTGGCTATATCAAAATGCAATTGCTACCATTGGTCCTGGTTATGTGTTGTTAGATGTTAATATTATTTCGACTTCAGTCCAAAACTGTTTGTTAGATCAATATTACGATGAAGATTGTAGCTTAATTGACGGTATAGTTCCTAATCCATGTATGTCTTCTGTATATGATAATTTGCCAGATTGTACGATCTGCAAAGACTTTTGTGAAACACGTACTATCGCATTAGAAATACGTTTCGGCCAATTTTGTAGAGTAAATCCTATTTCTCAAAATCCTCCTAAAGAACAAACTCAAGGCCCGTTCTAGGTGAATAAATTTAATTTCAAGTACAAAAGAGGATTGTCGTCCTCTTTTGTATTCCTATCCCCATATTAAAATATTTTCGATGAAAGATAAAAAAAAGATATTTCTGATTTTACTTGTTTTCATACCATTCTTCTCGTTGTTTGCTCAAGAATCAATGCCTTTTAGTGAGCAATCACTTAATGTGTTGAATTTTGGAGAACGAAAAAAACTGAAAAATTTGACAAAAAACCCTTTGGTTCGTAATGTTCAAATAGTTCGGTTTAATGATATATTATTGCCTTTACATTCTGGAGGAAAAGTAAACTTACCTGATCCAAATTCTACCTGTGGTGAAGCAGTGTTTGAGCGTGAAGAATATGAAGATTTAGATGATGGAGGATATGTATGGACAGGTTCCATAAAAACAGAAGATGATTGTGCGTGTCGATCGGGATATGTGTTCTTGCAGAATTCTTCTGATGGATTTATAGGAACATATCACATTGATGAGGTAAGTTATATGATTAGAAGTCTTGGGTCTAATTATTTTGCAGTATTGGCTTATGAGTTTGAACAACGAACTCCAATTTGTACCGCTAAAGGTAAAATGTTGCCTGAACTCGAATTGCCAACTAGAAATCAACGAACATCATTTTGTAATATTGATGTGTTGGTTTTACACGACGCAGAATCAAATGTAAATGGAGATATAGCAAGTATCGCATCTGGAGGAATTAACCAAACCAATACCGCTTTAAATAGTAGTGGCTTAACACCTGAACAAATTAAGTTGGTATTAATCGGTGTTGAAGAAGTAAGTATTAATTCTAGTCCATTTAATATTGATGGAGATCTCAATGAATTAATTAATGATTTTCAAGATTTAAAAGAGGAGCGGGGAGCAGATTTAGTGGTTTATCTTTCTAGTGTTGATTATAACTTGCCAACGGTAACAGGAGTGCTTGCTGGAGCTGCAGGGTCGTTTTCTACCATTCCAAACCCTGACCGAATGTTTGCTATTGTAGAAACTGATTTAGCTCTTACTGCCAATTTATACACTTTTGCTCATGAGGTTGGGCACCTTCTTGGTGCAGGCCATAATGGAACAGCAGCACCATCACAGGGGCATAAATTTATTACTCGTCATGGCTTGTTTAATTTATGTAGAAAACGTTGGAAAACCTTAATGCATATCAAATCTGTGGATGATGAGTATACCCGCCTGTTGCGTTTTTCAAATCCTGACATCAATTATATTGATGTACCTACAGGAATAGAAAATGATCGAGATAATGCCTCTGTTATAGGAGCCAATGCGTGTTTTGTCGCAAACATGGTAGATGGAAATCAAAGTAATTTAGCGATTGAATTAGAAGGGGCTTCTACTGGGTGTGATGGAAGTCCAGCAAATATTAATGTGGAAATATGTTGTGCTCCAGGTCCATTTTCTATCTTTTGGGAACATAGTGAAAATGGGATAGATTTTTATCCATTATCCTATAATACAAATCAAGAAATATTAGAATGGGCATTTCCTCCTAATGTAGGAATGAGTGAGTTTGTCCGTGTTCGAGTGGTGGCTGCCAATGGTCAAGAAGCCACAGATATTCACAAAATAACAACAGTTTGTTATGATGGATATGGAAGAACAAATGCTGAACAATTGATTGCGCTTGATGTAGGCCCCAATCCTTCTAATGGACGATTAATCATTCGAATTGAAAATTCATCATCTATTCAAGGAGGACTGAAAATATATTCTGCTTTGGGGCAATTGGTATATGAAAGTGCCGAATATAATTTAGACGCAGGTAACCACCAATATTATCTGAGTCTACTTAATCTGAAAGGTCTATACTTTGTACAACTAACGACTTCTGAAGGAAAGATTACAAAAAAAATATTTTTTAATTAAACAATAAAACTATTATGAAAACAACTTGCATTTTGGGAAAAGTCAGTATCCTGTTTTTGCTGATTTTTCAATCTAATTTTTTAAACGCGAATTGTCCTGTGGATAATGCCGCATTTACCGTAGCGATAGTAAGTAATTCGCCAACCAATTGTTGTATAAAAGTAAAATGGACAGATGCAGTAGGAAACCAAGCAGAGGAATATCCGAATTGTACTGGAAGCTGGAATTTTGGAGATGGTTTTACTCTAAATCATCCTTGGGGAGCAGTTCATTGTTATGATAATCCTGGGATTTATACTATAACACACACCGTAAATCAAGTAGGAACGGAAACTCAAAATATAGATGTGGGAGTCTGTGATGATGACGTAGATGACGAAGATTGTGGATTCGATGCAAGTTATTGTATCCGCACAGAAGATTGCAATACCTATTGGAATACGCCATTTTTTGGTTCGTATGAATATTGTACCAGTACTTATTTTAACACGACTCCTGGAAGTGGTTATACCGTTTCTTGGGACATCACTTATTATAATACCAATACAGAAAGCTATTTTCATTCGTATGGTGATGGTGCAGTAATGAATGTGTTTTCGTGGAGTACTTATCGTTACATTCCTATCCTAGGATACTCTATTAAGGTGCCATTTATTTTCCCTGTTTCTATTTGTATGACTATTACAGATGCAGAAGGTTGTGAGGAAACCGTTTGTGAACAAGACTGTTGGGTAGATCCAACAACGGCAAATCCAAATGGGGGAAGTGGAGAAACCATGTTCCCAAATGGTAAAGATGAGCGAACACTTCCTCGCTATGGAGATGACATACAAATTTATCCTAATCCTGCTATAGATTATCTGGAAGTGGTCATTCCAATGTCTTATGACTTTGAGTTGTTTACCACTGATGGTCGTTTAGTAGCTCAAGGTAAAAATCAAAATCCTTTGTCGCGTATTGATATAAGTAGTTTGAGCGTGAGTACTTACTTGCTTCGAATTCATACAGAAGAAGGGAGCTTTGTTAAGAAAATTATTAAGAAGTAATCAATCCTTTAATTTATAAAACAATACCTATTATGAGACAACAAACTTTTTTTTATGGACTTTTACTTTTATTCTTTTTTGCATCTTGTGATCAAAGAGAATTACCCGAAGTAGAAGAAGAGAGTCAAGTTCAGACTATTTCTAAAATGAACGAAATGATTGGGGAAAGTTATGGCCTTTTTAATCCGACCATTGATCCCATGAAATTGGATCGTGGCAATCCTTGCTTACGAAAAGAAATCAAAACAGACCAAACCATTGTTTGGGAAGGAAATTGTACGGATGCAGAAGGACCCGATCAAATACCTGCGGCGGATTTGATTAATAATCTTTTTAGAAGCTGTTTACCTGTTTATGATAACTCTATTTGTTTTGAAGAAGTAATTACCAATTCGTATTCTTATTTTGAAAATGAACAAGGATGCGAACCGCTTTATAATCACCTAGATTTTCAGTACCAATATGGTATGACAGGTTCGGAAGTAGCGGGTATTGCGGGATGGATTTATAATTCGGTGATTTCAAATTTTATCCCTTCAGGATATGTATTACTTGGAATTGAAGTGCCTTGGACTTCGCATTTTAATTGTGAACGTTTCCAGAGTTTTTCTGTAAGTTGTGTGCCTTATAATGAACCTATGATTTACCCTTGCCATGCGCAATGGTGGGCTACACAGCCCGATTGTTCATTATGTAAAGATTTGTGTGAGCGAAGAGGTTTAGCCATTAGTGTTAGACTTGGGAAGCTATGTAAAGAGAGTCTTCCTGATCACGAATCATCAGAATCAAATACACCACCATGGGAACAAGGTAGAAGATAGAATTAATAAAACGAAAAGAGGATAGTGCCCTATCCTCTTTTTATTTTTAAAAGTAATTAATCACTTTTTATTTTTTTGATTTCTTTTTCGATAAAAGGATGGTCCGGATAATTAGAGAAAATGTTTTGTAGCATTTCTAGATATTTTTCCTTATCGTTAATTTGGGTTTGGTAAATGGATTTAATTTTGTTTAAAACTTCTCCTTTTTTATCTCCCCAATGTAAGGCTTTATGATACCAATAAATCGCTTGGTGAATATTTTTAAATGCATGGAATTCAAAATAACCTAAGGCTAATGCGGTTTCTTCACTGGGATGATGTTCCCAAGATTGTTGGTATAAGACTTGGGCCTCTCCTTCTTTTTGAAATCCTTTCCAAAGGATATAGGCTTTAGTGTTTAATGCATGGCCATGATTAGGTTGTAATGTTAATGCTTGATTGACCAAAGAGAAAGCGTCTACATAATTTTGATCTTCTTTTGCCAAAACCCAAGCTAAATTATTTAAAGTAATGCTCGCATTCGGATCTATTTGTAATGCTTTACGATAACATGTTTTAGCTAAGTCAAAGTCTTTTTCTTTATAGTACGTATAGCCAATATTATGTAATCGCGCGGCATTCATTCCTCCACGTCGTGTAGTTTCCCCGTAATAGTATTCTGATTTTATAAAATCTTTTTTGATCTCTTGGAAAAAACGTCCCATAAGATAATGGGTTTTAGATACATTATAATTTAAGACAATGGATTGCTCATGATACTGAAGTAATTGACGCTCTAATTGTTTTTCATCAAAAACTAAAATTAAGGATTTCCAATATTGTTGAATAAAATAAGCCAATTCGTAATACACATATCCATTGCTTGGAAAGTAATCCAAGTTGTATTTGTATAATTCAAAGGCTCCACGCAAATCCCCACCCAAATATATAAATTGCCTTGCGATACGAGAGATCGTTTTATGAAAATGAGGATAACTTTTAAAGGTTGTTCGAAATATAGGTTCAGTCTCTATAAAATCTTTTAAACATTGTTCTAGTCGCTCCGCTTTATTTTTTTGTCCTCTAAAATAAAGTAACTGAAAAGGTTTATTGTATTCTTTTATTTTTTCTTTCGAAAGAAAAGAATAGATCATATCCTCTAATCGATCAAACAAAATTTCATGCACTTCTATTTTCCAAATGAGAAACAATTCTTTTTGTAAATGGGAAAAAAGACTTGGAGTTTGTTGGATAATTTCCAAGCCAATATTTACATTAGCAAGCTCTTCACTAAACAACAAACGTTTTAAATTTTCTATTTCTTTATCGGTGTACAAATGCTTTGTTTAAACAATCAAATCACTATAGGATTGGGCAATAAAATGATTAGGGTCTAAGTTAAGGTATTTAATGAAATAGTTGCATTGCTTTTCTAATGCTTCTTGGTCTTTATTTCCCTCTTGGTCAATTGCTTCAATTTCTACAAAGCTTCCAAGGTTTTTTACCTGATCAATATGAAATTTTACATTCTCAATAAAAAAGATTTTTCTTTTTTTATCGACTACTTTCCAAATGCCTAATTGATGGGTTAAGATACTTTTCAACCCTTCCGTCTCTGAAGGCAGTTTTTGTAAAGAAACTTCTGATTTTTTTAACCCTTCTGTCTCTACTCGATGGTATTGAATTAACGTATTTTCAATGTTTCCTTGTCGCAATTTTAACCGCCCATGATCAACCTTAAAATAAGTGTCAATTTGATGATCTTCTCCTTTGAAGACCGCATGATGTTCTAGTAATAAATGTTCGATTATCTCTGGATTGTGACAGGGTGACTTTATCTCGATATTTAATATATTCATTTTCTTGATTTCGAATTTCTTAAATAAGTATTATTTCTCATTTTTTTTACATAAATTGAAGAAGTAATTTAACTTTTTCCTTTTTAACCCCTGTAATACATTGTTGATTTTATCATCAAGCGGTCTGCTGCTTGTGGCTTAGTAATGTACTAAAATTTGAAGGTATTTTATCTTTGAAAGGAATAAAAATTGAAGGAGTTATTTTTTTTATTTTTTAACCAAAAAATTATTTATCATGGACATTGTTTCATTACTCGTTTCACTTGGTAGCGGTGCTGCTGGTGGTAACCTTGCAGGATCTTTAATGCCAAAATCAACCTTAGGTTTCTTAGGTAACTCTATTGCGGGAATCGCAGGTGGAGGACTTGGAGGTTCTATTTTACAAATGGTCGGCATGGGCGGCATGGGCGGCGGCGGAATGGACCTTATGGGCATTATTGGTAGCGTCGCTTCTGGTGGTGTTGGTGGCGGTGTCGTTATGGCCGTTATTGGCTTCATCAAAAAAGCGATGGGCAAATAATGTAGTTTAGACTACATGACAAACTAGAAATTTAATTAGCTGAATATAAAACCAAATGTCAGCTCCAAGCTAAATCCCGATTGATTTTCGTGTAAATCATCGGGGTTTAGTTTTTTATTTTTCAATAGATTCAAAACGAACATTCCTAAATTTTCCTATCGGATAAAATCCTACTTTTTGATAAAGACGATTGGTCGAGGGATTTTCTAAATCTGTAAATAAAGTACAAAATTGCTTTTTTTCTTGTGCTAATAAATAAGCACTGAACGCAGCGGTTGAAGCTAAGGCAAATCCTTTTTTCCTAAAAGCATGTGGGGTGTAAACTAAACTTATGGTTGCGCCGTTTGCGGTCTCTCTCGCTTTTCCTATCATAGAAACCAACTCCTCCGTTTCCCAAACAAATAAGGCTTTTTGTCTGACTTTCTGAACGGTAATTTCCCAGTTCTTTGTACCAAAATATTCGCCTAAGGCTTCTTGATGAAATTGGTCTACCCAATCCGAAAGCAAATCTATATCTTGGGGAGTTGCTTTTCTTAATTTCCCTTTCGTTTTTTGTGTAGGAAAAATCACCTCATCTAATTGATAAAGGATATGTTTTCGCACAAGACTGATTTTTTGAGTAGGATTTTGATCTATCCAAAGGCTACAAAATTGTTCAACTAAAAAGGAGGGACCAAGAAGACCAGAGATCGATATTTTTTTTTCGATAAAAAAATGAATAAGCGCAGGAAGCAATAAATCAAAAGATGTGCCTCTATGGAAAAATAAAAAATCTTTATCCTTTGACTTAATAATAGCCATTTGATTTTGGGATTCATCTTCCACCAATAGAAGTAAATATTCACTTGGCTTCGTTTTTTTTAAGGCGTTTAATTGACTAATAAACATATTGTGAATAGCTTCTTCCTCTATAGAAAAAGGCGCGAAATACCCAATAAATTCCTCTGCTTTGTGGAAGCGAATTGTTTTCATTTGGGCAAACTACATTTTTTCATATTAAAAAACAATAAAAGGTGAAATCGATATTGAACGGATACGAACCAAACTATTATCTTTTTTTTTATAAAATTTATATAAAAATTTGGTTTAACTTCAAAAATCAAAACATCTTTTTACCCGTGAATATAAGCCGAAATTATTAGCAAAATCGAGGATTAAACAGTACTTTTGCAGTCCTGTTTGCTAACTTTTTAAAAATAAACTACATATGGCATTTGATATCGAAATGATCAAAAAAGTATACGACGCGCTTCCTGCAAAAGTAGCGGCTGCTCGTACAGCTTTAGGGCGACCATTAACCCTAACGGAAAAGATTTTATATACCCACCTTCACGAAGATTCTCCCTTGCAGAATTATGGAAGAGGTAAAGATTATGTATTTTATAATCCTGATCGTGTAGCGATGCAAGATGCTACCGCACAAATGGCCTTACTTCAATTTATGATGGCTGGTCGTGATAAAGTGGCCGTTCCTAGTACGGTACACTGTGATCACTTGATTCAAGCTAAAACAGGCGCAGACATCGATTTGGAAACTGCAAATAGTGTAAATAAAGAAGTATATGATTTCTTAGCTTCTGTTTCTAATAAATACGGTATTGGATTTTGGAAACCGGGTGCAGGTATCATTCACCAAATCGTATTAGAAAATTATGCTTTTCCAGGAGGAATGATGATTGGTACGGATTCGCATACCGTAAATGCAGGCGGATTGGGAATGGTGGCTATCGGAGTTGGAGGAGCAGATGCCGTTGACGTAATGGCAGGAATGGCTTGGGAATTGAAAAACCCGAAATTGATCGGAGTTAAATTAACCGGCAAATTAAATGGCTGGACTTCTTCTAAAGATGTAATCTTAAAAGTTGCTGGTATCCTAACCGTAAAAGGAGGAACTGGAGCGATTGTTGAATATTTTGGAGAAGGAGCAAAAAGTCTTTCTTGTACTGGAAAAGGAACGATCTGTAACATGGGCGCAGAAATTGGTGCGACCACTTCTACTTTCGGATATGATGATTCAATGGGGCGTTACTTACGTGCTACAGATAGAGCAGATGTTGCTGACTTGGCTGACCAAGTGGCAGAACACCTTACTGGAGACGCAGAAGTTTATGCAAATCCAGAAAAATATTTTGACCAAGTAATCGAAATTGATTTATCTACTTTAGAGCCTCATGTAAACGGACCATTTACTCCCGATTTGGCATGGCCAATCTCTAAACTTGCTCAAGCAGTAAAAGATAATAACTATCCAGAAAAATTGGAAGTAGGTCTTATCGGTTCTTGTACCAACTCTTCTTACGAAGATTTAGATCGAGCGGCTTCTTTAGCAAAACAAGCAGTAGCAAAAAATCTAAAAGTAAAAGCAGAATTTACAATTACTCCAGGTTCTGAATTAATTCGATATACCGTAGAACGTGATGGTTTATTAGATTCATTTTCTAATATTGGAGGTTTAGTTTTAGCCAATGCTTGTGGACCTTGTATTGGACAATGGGCTAGACACACTGATGATCCAAACCGAAAAAATTCAATCATTACTTCGTTTAATAGAAACTTTTCTAAACGAAATGATGGAAATCCGAATACACATTCATTTGTAGCCTCACCAGAAATTGTTACCGCTTTAGCTATCGCAGGTTCAATGAGCTTCAACCCATTGACCGATACGTTAACCAATGAAAATGGAGAAGAGGTTAAATTAGATCCACCTACAGGAGTAGAACTTCCTCCTAAAGGATTTGATGTAGAAGATGCAGGTTTTATTGCTCCTATTGCAGATGGTTCTGGAGTTAATGTAGTTGTAAATCCAGATTCAAAACGATTGGAATTATTAACGCCATTTACGCCATTATCGCAAAGCAAATTAGAAGGAATGCGCGTGCTTATCCGAGTAAAAGGAAAATGTACTACAGATCATATCTCTATGGCTGGACCTTGGTTGAAATACCGTGGACACTTAGATAATATTTCTGAAAATTGTTATACGGGTGCAGTCAATTCTTATAATGACGATACTAATAATATCCTTAATGTAGAAACAGGAGAATATGGTCCTGTGCCAACCGTAGCTCGATGGTATAAAGCCAATCAAATAGGTACGGTTGTTTTTGGAGAAGAAAACTTAGGTGAAGGTTCTTCAAGAGAACATGCAGCAATGGAGCCTAGACACTTAGGGGTTAATGCGGTGATCGTAAAATCATTTGCACGTATCCATGAAACGAACTTAAAGAAACAAGGAATGCTTGCCTTAACTTTTGTGGACAAAGCAGATTACGACAAAGTTCGACAAGATGATAAAGTAAGCATCTTAGGATTTGATGATTTCACTTCAGGAGTGAATTTAACAATAAAGTTAGATCATGCCGACGGAACTTCAGATTCTTTTGAAGTAGCTCATACCTACAGCAAACAACAAATCGAATGGGTGAAATCTGGTTCTGCCCTAAATAAAATTCGAGAAGAATTGGGCGCATAAAATGCCTTATAAAGTAAACAGGAAGCGGCTATCTTTTTCAGATAGCCGCTTTTTTATTATCTTGTTTTGAACTTAAAAAACATCAAGTCTATGAAACGTATATTTCTTTTCTTTTTTCTTTTCATGTATACCTTTAATTTAAATGCTCAAGAAGTTCAATTTTCTGAATTGGATTGGGACGATCTACATGAAGAAGCGACCAAACAAAATAAATATGTTATGGTAGATGCCTACACCGATTGGTGTGGTTGGTGTAAAGTGCAAGATAAAAAGACATTTAAAGATCCGATGGTAGCGAAATTTATGAATGCCAATTTTATTTCTAAAAAATTTAACTTCGAAAAAGATTTTGGGATTAAACTTGCGGCAAAATTTAAGATTCGTTCTTTCCCGTCGCTTTTGTTTTTTAATCCACAAGGACAATTAGTGAAAGTATTTACGGGTTATACTGAAGACAATAATGAGTTTGTAGAAAAATGTAAAACAGTCTTGGATATTAAAGAGAAGCAACCCTTTGCTTATGATTCGCAAAATATAGATGCCGATTTTCCAGATTTCTATTATCATCGTTTTGATCCAAAATTAAAAAAAGATAAGATTCCTCAAGAGACCGTAGATGCTTATTTATCGAAACAAAAAAACTTATTGTCAGAAGAATCTTGGGCTGTAATTCGCATGTTTAAGATTGGAGATAAATTCAAAAAGTATGTATTAAAAAAGCATAAAAAATATCGCAAAAATTATGGTGATGATGAAGTGAATATGTTTGTAGATAGTTACTTTTATTCTAAATATTTTTCTCCTTCGATTAAAGCTAAAGATGAAAAAATGTTGAATAAAGGAATCACATTTTTAGATAAATATTATGTAGGTGGAGATTTGAAAGATAGGAAAGAAAATATTCAACTTGCCTTCTATAAATCTTCTGAAAATTGGGATAATTATACGCAAATTGTCGAAAAGAAAATGCCTCAATTCAAAGAGAAAGATAATCATGGAAGTATCAATAGCATATCATGGACTTACTATGAGAAGATCGAAGATCGAGAAGCATTAAAAATGGCCACCCAATGGATGGCAGATATGACTAAGAAACATCCTGAGTATATGTATCTCGATACTTATGCAGCTTTGTTGTATAAGATCAATGATTACGAAAAAGCAAAAATGATTGCGGAAAAAGCCATTAAAATGGGGAAAGAAAATGGTGAGAAAGTTGGTGAAACCGAAACACTTTTAGAAAAAATAATGGAAGCTAAAGGAAGCTAACATGGTCTATTCTTCAAAACAAGATTTGGGTACACGAATAACGGTTCCTACGGAATCACCACTAAGTTTTTTATGCCCAGAACAAATCTGAGGGAATAAATGATACGTTTTATCAGACTTGGTAATGACCTCCGTAATTTTTAGGATAACGGTATCTTGACGAACAGAAAGAATTTCTCCTTTCCAACCTCTTCCTTGAGCATATTGTAGAAAATGTAAGGAAGACCCAATCTCATAATTAGGCTCTAATTTGGACTTTTCTATGATTTGATCATTGGATTGGGGCGTCGTTGGAATTTCTTCTTTGATTTCATTTTCTTTAATGAAAATGCCTTTTAAAGGACCAAATAAAAAGAATCCGAGGACAATCACAATGAGTATAATAAACATCATTGTTTCTTCTTCTCGACGGCGAGTATTATTGTGGGGGGAGGATTTCATATATATTTAAATACAAATTAAATAAAAGGTCTACTTGTATTAAGACAGTATGTCAATACATTAGTCACAACTTATTTGTATTTATTAAAATCCGCTGAAGAAATATTGGGTTTAAGAATTCGCTTCAGCCTCTACAATCCGTTTAATATCAGCCAAACCGCTTTCAAATGAAGCACCCACCATTTTGTCCATCATTAGACCAAAAAATTTGTTCATTGGGTTGATTCCCATATCTGAATCCATTCGCCAAGTTACTTTAGTTTTTCCATCTTTTTCTTCAAATCGCCAACTCCCTCTTCCCGGACGTTGTCCACCAAATTCTATTTTATTGACAATTAATCGATGAGGCTTGCTTTCCATGATGGTGAGTTTTCCATTTCCTACATTTTTTTTGTTACTACTCCAACTATAACTGGCTCCTTCTCCTTCGGTCTGGTTGCCATAACTCAGATCCATGTTAGGGTCTAATTTTATCCAAGGCATCCATTGTGGCCATTTCTTTAGATTGTTAACCTGTTCAAAAACACGTTCAGCGGAAGCTTGCATCACCATACTACGTTCAACAGAAACTTTACTTGGTAGAAAAACAGAAATTAATACAAACGCAGACAAAATGATAAGGACAATAAGTAAGATATTTACAAATGTAGAAAGTAAAAAGATTAAGGGAATCATAGTTGTTGATTTTAAAAAAAATGATACATTAAGGTTAGGTCAATCTTAATTATTTGGTGGGGTTTGCATTAAAAATAACAAAAAAAAACATGGATATCAAAATACGGTTAGCAGAAAGGGAAGATTTAGCATCAATTTATCAATTAGTGGTAGAATTAGCGGTGTATGAAAAAGAACCCGAAGCCGTCACAGCTAGCCTAAAAGATTATCATCAAGATTTTGAAGATGGAATTTTTGAAGCTATTGTGGCAGAAAAAGAAGGAGAAGTAATCGGTATGATGTTATATTATATGACCTATTCCACATGGAAAGGCCGAATGCTTTATTTGGAAGATTTTGTGATCACACAAGCTTTTAGAAGACAAGGCATTGGCCATTTACTTTTTTCATTTTTAAAAGAAATAGCGAAAGAAAAACAAGCACGATTAATCAAATGGCAAGTACTCGATTGGAATGAACCAGCCATAAAATTCTACCAAAAACATCAATGCGTTTTTGAAAAAGAATGGTGGAATTGTAAAGTGTTTTTAAATGAATAAATTAATCAATTCGCTCAAGTAAAATATTACTCTGGGCTTCCATCTCCGCAGTCATTGAACCCATTGGTAGCTCTGGACTTGTGATTTCCATTGGTCCAGAAAAATTTTGAACTACCTCATTTCGATCTACCCATCCAGTAGCTTCATCTACAATCATACTCCCTGATTGGGTACCCGAAAGACTATATTGGATTTTCATCATGCCCATGTCTAAACCTTTAGAATCCGCATTGGGGCTAATCACTCCTTTTAGGTCAATGTACATCTTTCCTTTAGATCTTTTGGTTAAGGTGTAGGTCGTTTTGATATCCATTCCAACTGCTGCACTTCGTTTAATACTACGTTCCCAAGTATCTCCAACAGTAACCGCTTTGTCTGGATAGAAACTAATGAAATCTTGCATGATCTCTTGATATGCCGCATTTCCAAATTGAGCCTTCATCGTCTTTTTTAATGTTTCTAATTGACTGCCTGGTAATTCCTCAAACATTTTATCCAGCATTTTGTCTGCACCCGAAAAATCAGAAATGAGTCCATTCTCATCTATTTTCATTCGCATAATAGCTCCTTTCAACCCTGCATAAATTCGCTCTTGTTGATTTTTAGGCTCATCGGTGTCGGTATCAAATTTTAATCCTCCATCGGCAGTAGATTGATCAATTTTTACCCGCATAATTTTTACTTTATAATCTGTAGAATTATCGGGTAATTTTTTTAACAACTCATAATTATAATCCACAATTTGAGTAGACTTCTGATTTTGACTCATCCCCATAGCTTTGGTGTCAATGTCTTGAATAATACTAGAGCGATAGGTTAAATTTTTATCCGTATGGTTTAACTTTAAAAATACAGGTTTTTTTGAACCACATCCCAAAACGAAAAATACAGTCAAAGAAAGAAAGATGATTTTTTTCATGATCATTTTTATTAAAAGCCTTTTAAAAAAGAGGAAGTTGAATTAAATAATTATTGCAAATGTACCACTTAAATGATAATTCTAAGTTGGTAATTGAAATATCTTTTAAACAACTTCTAAAATCAGGTTTGCTTATTGTTGGCAATTGCGTACTTTTGCAAAAAAATAAAGACATCATGAAAGACATATTAACTAAATTGGGTTTAGATGCGGTCAATCCAGGAACAAGCACCGGCTTAAATTTTATGGATAATACCGAACTTATTGCTTCATATTCTCCTGTAGATGGTCAACTGATTGGAAAAGTTACCACCACAACTAAAGCACAATATGAAACCGTTATGGAAACAGCAATGGCTGCCTATAAAGATTGGCAAACAATTCCTGCACCTAAGCGAGGAGAAATTGTACGTCAATATGGAAATGAACTTCGAAAGTATAAAGATGAATTAGGAAAGTTAGTTTCTTATGAAATGGGAAAAAGCTTTCAAGAAGGTCTAGGTGAAGTCCAAGAAATGATTGATATCTGTGATTTCGCTGTAGGCTTATCTCGTCAATTATATGGTTTAACCATGCATTCTGAACGACCTTTACACCGTATGTATGAGCAATGGCATCCACTAGGTGTAGTAGGTATTATTTCTGCCTTCAATTTCCCTGTAGCTGTTTGGGCTTGGAATGCAATGATCGCAATGGTTTGTGGTGATGTTTGTGTTTGGAAAGGATCAGAAAAAACACCATTATGTTCTGTCGCTTGCCAGAAATTATTATCCAACGTATTAAAAGAAAATAATGTAGCTGAAGGTGTTTCTAGTATCATTACTGGAGATTATAAAGTGGGAGAATGGATGACCAATGATAAGCGAATTCCTTTAGTTTCGGCTACAGGTAGTACGCGAATGGGTAAAATCGTTGCGGCAGTAGTAGCAGGAAGATTAGGTCGAACTATTTTAGAGTTAGGTGGAAATAATGCAATCATTGTTACACCAACAGCAGATCTTGAAATTACTACTGTAGGGGCATTATTTGGCGCGGTTGGAACTTGCGGCCAACGTTGTACTTCTACTAGAAGATTAATTATTCACGATAGTGTATATGATAAAGTTAAAAATAGTTTAGCCAAAGCTTATACGCAAATCAAAATTGGTGATCCTTTAGATGAAAATAATCACGTAGGACCACTTATTGACAAAGATGCAGTCAATAATTACTTGAATACCATTGAAGAAATTGGAAAGCAAGGAGGAAGTATCTTAGTAGAAGGTGGAGTCTTAGAAGGCCCTGGATATGAAAGTGGTTGTTATGTGAAACCGTGTATCGCAGAAGTGAAAAATGAAATGGCGATTGTGCAACATGAAACTTTTGCACCCATCTTATACCTCATGAAGTATAGTGAACTTTCAGAAGCGATTGCCATGCAAAACGATGTGCCTCAAGGTTTATCTTCTGCCATTATGACCAATAGCTTAAGAGATGCAGAACAATTCCTTTGTGCTGCAGGTTCAGATTGTGGTATTGCCAATGTAAATATCGGAACAAGCGGTGCAGAAATTGGTGGCGCTTTTGGCGGAGAAAAAGAAACAGGAGGAGGAAGAGAAAGTGGTTCAGATGCTTGGAAGGCGTATATGCGTCGTCAAACAAATACAATTAATTACAGTAAAGAATTGCCTTTAGCGCAAGGAATCAAATTTGATCTTTAAGATTAAATTTATAGGCTGGTAACAAGCTTGTAAGACTTTGGTTTTTGTAGGTGAACATCCTTTAATAACTAAAGACTTACAAGCTTTTTTATTGATCATCTCATTTCACCAATTGTTTAAAGCTTTGTTAAAGTTTTTTATTGGATATTGAGAATCCATAGAACAAAACGTATATTTATACACTCAAAAGCACTATAGTGTATTTGATTTGTTGATTTTTAAGCAAAAAAAATGAAAAATAATTTATCGCCTTTATGGCTTAGTTTCCTTTGTGGTTTATTACTTATTTGGTCTTGTTCTTCTACAAAAGAAGTAGATTTAGAACCTACTCGAATTGAAAGTAAAGTAGAAAAAGCGGGCCCCGAAATGCTCACCACAGCTCCAATGCCTGCGAATAGATCAAATCCCAATAGTTTGCTTTGGGAAATCACTGGTAATGGACTAACTACTCCTTCTTACCTCTTTGGAACCATTCATCTTATCGGCGAAAAAGATTTTTTTATGACCGATTTAATGAAGGATCGTTTTAATCGAACCTTACAGTTAACGCTCGAAATTGATATGGATGATCCAAGTACTATGGTCTCCGCAGCTACGGGAGCATTTATGAAAGATGGAGTGACTCTAAAGTCTTTATTATCAGATACGGATTATAAGAAATTATCAACCTATATCGAAGATTCTTTAGGATTAAATATTGCTTTGTTTAACAACATGAAACCCATCTTCGTCTCTACCATGATTACCCAACAAGGAATGATGGATGATGTCGTTTCCTATGAAAATGTATTTATGGAAATGGCAAAAGATCGAAATATGGAAGTGAAAGGATTAGAAACCGTAGAGTTTCAAATGAGTATGTTCGATAGTATTTCTTATCAATCTCAAGCCAATATGCTAATGGACGGATTAGAAGGATCAGGGGATATGAGTATGGATGTCTTCGACGAAATGGTTGAAAATTATAAAGATCAAAATATCCCAAATCTTCATAAATTAATTACAGAAGAATCTAGCGAATTTAAAGATTTTGGCACCTTACTTCTAGATAAAAGAAATCAGAATTGGATTCCCGTGATTAAAAAAATGGCTAAGGAAAAACCGACTTTCTTCGCAGTAGGCGCTGGTCATTTAGGCGGCCCACAAGGGGTTATTCAATTGCTAAAAAATGAAGGATATACACTAACGCCTTTAAGGGAGAAATAAAAGGAATGAAATAAAAAAAGCGGCGAATTCTACCAAAGAATTCGCCGCTTTTTTTATTTTGAAAATAGGGATTAATTTTGCTCATATTTTTCCTTAAACTTTCGATACAACGCTTTTTGCTTATTGTCAAGATCAATTGCCCGACCTTGAATAAATGCATGTTCTAAAACTGAAGTTCTCATATCTAATACATCTCCTTTGGAAATAAATAAGGTCGCATCTTTTCCATTTTCCAAAACTCCGACATTTTCTAAACCTAAAATTTTTGCTGAAGAAGAAGTCAAAGCTCTAATCGCTTCTTCATAGGGTAATCCATAGGAAACCGCCTGACCTGCCTGGAAAACTAAGTTTCGTTGTTCCCATGCGCCACCATAACTCAAACAAAAATCCACTCCTGCTTTATGCAATAAAGAAGGAATCCGAAATGGAAGATCAACATCATCATCTGCACGTGATGGTAAGGCTTGTACCGCACTTAAAATTACAGGAATGTTATTTTTCTTCAAGAGGTCGGGTATTAACCAAGCATCTCTTCCTCCTACAATCACCACATCTAATTCATGCGTACGCTTGAAATCAACCACATCCATCATCGCTTTCGCCTGTCCAGTGTGAATGTATAATTTTTTCGATTTATCTAAAACGCCACGCATCGCTTCAAACTTCAAGTTCTTTTTCGCTGCTTTTCCCTCTGTATAGGCTTTAGCTTCCTTAAAGAATTCTTTAATTCGATCTGTTCGTTCACCATACTTGTCATTAGGCTTAATAGGCCCAGGTTCTGCCCACCAACCAGTACGACGATAAGTTGAAGGCCAGTTCAAGTGAATACCATCATCTACTTTGATGCCTGCATCTTCCCAATTCCACGCATCCAATTGAACCACACTAGATTGTCCAGGCATCGCACCTCCTTGTGGTACAATTTGAGCCATCATCACTCCATTTGATCGAATAGTTGGAGTCACTCTAGAATCGGTATTATAAGCAATAATTGCACGAATATTGGGGTTTAAATAACCTACTTCTCTATTATCCGCAGTAGCACGAACAGCATCAATTTCCTTCAATCCAATTTGAGTATTCGAAGCAATAAAGCCAGGGTATACATGCTTGCCCACGGCATCAATAACTTGCGAATAACTGTTGCGGTCTATTTTGATTGTTTTAGAATCCGCCACTAAAGTTAACTTGCCATTTTCAAATGCAATGGCACTCGTCTCTATCACTTTCCCATTACCTAAATGCGCCGTAGCACCTAAGATCAATATCGATCCCTTTTGCGCTGGCGCTGGGGTTTGTTGGGCATATAAACCAAAAGTGAAAAAGAGAGATAATAATATAATTGAAATTCTCATGATTAATTTTTTGATAAACCTAAAATAAACAAATGCTTCAAAGCCAAAATAACGATCATCATTAATCAATGATCTCATCATGTATGTCATCACAATGATATAGATGATGATGCTTCGCTTTTGCAGGTTGAGTAGCTGCCCCTCCTTTCTTCTTTGAAACCATTTTACGTATTAAAAGCGCTCGTTCTTTTTGAATGATTTTTCGCTTTTCCAAATCATCTGCTTTACTATAAAATTGAATGCCATCAACAAATGTATTTTCTGCTTGTGCATAAATAGAAAGTGGATGATCTGACCAAAGTACTAAATCCGCATCTTTTCCTACTTTTATACTTCCTGTTTGTTTATCTATGTGTAACAAAATTGCAGGATTTAAAGTAACAAATTTCCACGCTTCTTCTTCAGATACATTGCCATACATAACCGCCTTACCCGCTTCTTGATTTAATCGTCTTCCCATTTCCGCATCATCCGAATTAAAGGCAGTCACTACTCCTTGCTCATGCAAAATGGCTCCATTATATGGTATGGCATCAATTACTTCATACTTATATGCCCACCAATCTGAAAAAGTAGATCCGCCAGCACCATGTACCTTCATCTTATCCGCAATTTTATAGCCTTCCAAAATATGAGTGAAAGTATTGATTCTAAAACCAAAGGCTTCTGCCGTTTTCATCAACATATTAATCTCACTTTGTACATAAGAATGACAAGTAATAAACCGCTTACTTTCCATAATTTCTAAAATAGTCTCCATCTCCAAATCCTTTCGATAAGGTTTCCCAGATCGTTTAGCTTCTCCATAGGCTTTTGCGCGCGTGAAATGATCAAAGTAAACTTGCTCCACACCCATTCGAGTTTGTGGAAATCGATTTCTATAATTGTCACCCCAGTTCGATTGTTTCACATTCTCTCCTAAAGCAAATTTGATAAAAGGATCGGCACCTTCAATTTTCATTTCTTCTGGTGTATAACCCCAACGCATTTTTATTATCCCTGCCTGACCTCCAATCGGATTCGCCGAACCATGTAATAATTGCGCCGCCGTAACACCACCCGCTAATTGTCTATAAATGTTTACATCTTCCGAATTAATTACATCCGCAATACTCACCTCCGCAGAAGAAGTTTGTGTCCCTTCATTCACTCCGCGACTAATTGCAATATGAGAATGCTCATCTATAATACCTGAGGTTAAATGTTTTCCTGTTCCATCAATTACAATGGCACCTTTCGCATTAATGTCTTTCCCAATTTGAGCAATCTTGCCATCTTTTACCAACACGTCCGCATCTTCTAATATGCCTTCTTTTTCACTCGTCCAAACCGTAGCATTTTTTATTAAATAGGTTTTGGCCGTGGGAATCGTAGCGTTTCCATATCCACTAAACGGAAAGACAATTTCTGTTTTAAGTAGATCTGTTGGGACTGGCTCCACCGATTTATCCTCGTCTTTCTTTTTTTCCTCTTTTTCCTCTTTCTTCCCTTTATTGTCTCCCGTGTTTTCTCCTTGATAAGTGGCAGACCAATTTACCCAAGAACCATCAGGTAAAGTACCTTTCCCAGACCAATTTTGTCCTTCAATTAAACCCGACAACATCACTTGCTTTTCGTCTTTGTCTTGAAATGACAAAGAAATTCTTTTGCCCTTAAGGGTATGTTTTACTTTAACATCAGTGCTATCTTTCTTATAAGTAATATTCGCAGCACTTTCTTTACCTCCTACTTTTAAATCGTAATTTGTTCTGCCTACACGTAAGTTATATTTTCCTCTAATGTCTGTGACTTCCAATGATTTTAAAACATTCGCTTGGCCTGCAACCCAATTATGATGTATCGTCGCTTTTTCTTCAAATATATTTCCAGAACTAATAATGAAGTTGGCAATTTTACCACTTTCTAATGTTCCTAATTTCCCATCCGCTTTAATCATTTTTGCTGGGGTAACAGTTAGGGCTTTCAATGCCGCATCTTCACTTAATCCCGCTTTTATCGCTTTTCGAATATTGCCCAAAAAGGCATCAGATTTTTCTAATTTTGCTGATGTAAAAGCAAAATTAATATTCCTACTAGCCAATTTAGCCGGATTAGAAGAAGCTAATTCCCAATGTTTCATGTCTGATAATGAAACCAATAAGGCATCATAGGGATCTTCCACATCATAAGCCTTTGGAAAATTTACGGGAATAACCAATGAGGCATTACATGTTTGTAACGCATCTAGTCGTTGGTATTCATCTCCATTACCATTATATATATAGTCTATCCCAAACTCTTTACTAATCTTTTCCGCTCTTAAAATTTCCAACCAATCTCTAGTTTCAAAGAACTGTGGAATATCTTGTAACTCATTCCATGCCGCCAAAGATAAATTATGTTCTTCATTTGGATTGTTCTTATACCATTGTGCATCATAATAGGTCTGACGTATCAACGCAATCGCTCCCATCAAAGAACTCGGATAGTTTTGAGTAGACTTTCCTTTTTTAAACGATAAATGATGGGCAGCTTTATCACTCAAAATTAATTCATGCGCTCGCTCGTCTCCTAATAAAACCAAAGCAGATGATCCTCTAGAAATACCGTCTTGCTGAAAAGTCAACACCGTTCCAAAACCATTTTTCAAAAAATCTTTCGCTTTTTTGGTATCTGCTTTAAATAAATTAGCTGCATTGGTTTCAGGTTTAATCGCCTCATTCCAACTATAAGCCCCTTTTTTGTTGCTATGCTCTTGTGGCTGTGGACGAGGCCGTTCACCTACCGCCTTAAAGTCTGGAACACCATAAGAAGAATTCAACTCAATAAAAGAAGGATAAATATATTTACCTCCTAAATTAATCTCCACGGCTCCTTTGGGAACCGTATTCCCCGAACTCACAGAAACTACTTTGCCGTCTTTAATTACCAAAGTAGCATTGTCCATTTTTTGACCAGGTGCTTTTATTATTGTCGCATTCGTAAATGCATAATGCCCGTCTCTTTTATCATAGACAGCATCTTGTGGAAAGGTTTCTTGCGCTAGTAGAGCAAAGGAGACCAATGAAAACCACAGAATAAGGAACAGATTTTTCATATTTTTATATTTTGCATAGCAAATATAATAAACCCTAATCGGTAATTTAAACCATTAATAAACTCAATTATAATAATAATTATAAGGCACCCAATTATTATGGGCCGCTCCAATAAAAAAATGGTTTTTATTGGAGCCAGGCTGTACGCTATAATGTACTCGCTGCGCTCCGTGCATTCCGCTTCCATCCTTCGTCCGGTAATATGTTTTCTGTAGATAGAATCCATTTTATCATAGAAATGAGTATGTTTTAAAATTTTGTTGACTTTTTTTATCATTTGTTTTCAACGTTATTATTTAGTTCTATTCATGATTATATAATTAGTTGCCCATTAGTTTATTTTTTTTTCATCCCTCGAAGAGAAATAAAATACGCTGATTTTAAGTGATGTGTTTTCTTTAATAGCTTCATGGTCAACGCCTTACTTAACCTAGATTCATTATACGATTTTTGATGCCCTAAAAAACTTTAAAAAAAAGCGTATTTTTTTGGATGAAGTGCTTGGAAAAGCGAAA
>JAHDCJ010000125.1:0-2523 GCA_020629935.1 Saprospiraceae bacterium
AATTATGATGGAATTGCCAATAATCAAGATGTATTATCTATTGGTTTAGCCTTTGGAGAAACAGGCCCTACACGTAGCTTTAATTTCCCAACGTGGGTAGGTGTTCCTGGTACGGATTGGACCAATAGTTTTGCAAGTGGAGTAAATCATAAACATGCCGATTGTGATGGAAATGGAAGCATCAATGGAGATGACACCTTAGCCATTTCAATTAATTATAATAATATACACCCTATTAATTTTGGAGGGCCGAGCAATTCACCTTTAGATCCCCCATTATATTTTGAAATTCCACAAGACACTATTTATCCAAATCAAACCGTTGCTGTTGATATTTACTATGGAGATATGAGTATACAAGCCACCGATTTTTATGGAATGGCCTTAACGGTAAACTATGATCAAAACAATGTAGTTCCAGGAAGTGTGTCTATTGATTTTAGTGATTCTTGGTTAGGTGGCCCTACAGAAACGGTATCTTTATACAAAGATGTGGGTAATGGTGCGGTTGATTTGGGTATTGCCCGAAATGATCAGATGGACGTCAGTGGTTATGGGAAAGTAGCCACGATGTATTTTGTAATTGAGGATAATATTGATGGTTTATTACCACTAGACCCCGTGCCTTTGAATTTGATTTTTTCCAATGTGACTATTATTTCTGCACAAGAACAAGAATTGCCCTTTGTTTCCACACCTTATGTGTTAACGATTGATCCGAATAGTACTTCCGTTCATACCGTGCATCCTGAGGAATTTGCATTATTTCCTAATCCCGTATTAAATCAATTAATTATTGAAGATACCAAAGGGCAATTGACTCATCTTAGCATACACAATGTATTGGGGCAAGAAATACTTACGCAGCGTTTTATTTCTACTACATTTGAACATAAAATCAATACCGCTTCATTGCCTTCTGGTCAATATTTATTGGTTTTACATACTAAAGAAGGCATAGCCACAAAGAAATTTATTAAATCAAAATAGCATACTTGATTTACAGGTAAAAGGGAGATACCAAAGTGTTTCCCTTTTTTTTATTTAAGAAGTTGTTTAATAAGTAAAACAGTAACTATTTGTTATTTTTTTCGTAAAAAATTAAAAATTCTTTCATTTTTGGTATTGAATTTGTTTTTTCCACAATGAATATCTTTATTCGAATAAAATAGCAACAAACAACATGAAGCATATTGCGTGTATTACTTTTCTCTTTATTGCCTTTCCTATCTTATTATTTGGACAAAAGAAGGGTTATGCCATAGACATCAAGATTGACAATTTTTCGGAAAAAGAATGTTATTTTGGTTTTCATATGGGTGATGGGAAGTATATCAAAGATACTTTAGCCATTCAGCCTAATGGCCATTTTTTAGCCAAAGGTGAAGAAGCTTTGGAAGGTGGAATTTATTTAGTGATTTTACCGCCAGACAATAATTATTTCGAAGTTTTTATTCCGAGTCCAGAAGAACAACAATTTTCTGTAACTACAGATATAGCCGATTTAATTGGTAAAATGGAATTTAAAGGTAGTCCAGAAAACGTTCGATTTTATGAATACTTAAATTTTGTAACGGCTCAACGTAAAGCATCTGAAGATATTCGAAAATCAGTAGAAGGAGAAGAAGATCAAAAGAAGAAAGATAAAGCACAAGAAAAGCTTACGGAGATTAACGATAATGTAGTGGCTTATCAACAAAAAATTATTAATCAACATTCGAAGACGCTTGCTGCTTCAGTAATTAAAGCTTCTTTAGAGCCTGAAGTACCTTCGCCAAATAAGAAAATGACAGAAGAGGAAGAAGGGGATTGGCGATTCCGTTATTATAAAGCTCATTTTTTCGACAATATTAATTTTGCCGATGCGCGGCTTATACGTACACCAATTTATCAAGGTCGATTGGATCGGTATATGGATAAAATGAATGTGCAACATCCTGATTCTTTAATTCAACAAGTGGATTATGTATTGGAAAAAGCGAGCGCGAGTGAGGAATTATTTAAGTTTACGTTGATTCATTTATTAAACAAATATGCCTCCTCTAAGATTGTAGGTTTAGATGCGGTGTATGTGCATTTGGGAGAGCATTATTATGGCAAAGGAAAAGCGCCTTGGACCGAAGAAGAACAGCTTAAAAAAATATTGAAAAACGTAAAGGATCTTAAGCCTTTATTGATTGGTAAGAAAGCGCCCAATATTTCAATCAAGCGGGTTGACAATCAAGAACAAATTCAATTGTATAATGTAAATTCACCATATACCGTAGTTTATTTTTGGGATCCCAAATGTGGGCATTGTAATAAAGTAGCTCCAGTGATGGTTGAATTTTATAATAAGTATAAAGACAAAGGGGTAGAAATCTTTTCTATATGTACCAAAGATAAAAAACTGGGTGAATGTCAAGAAGCAGTGAAGGAAAAAGCGTTTACTCCTTGGATAAATACGGTAGCTATTGATGATACCGATTTGTATTATCGTTTTTATTATAAGATTAAAACGACACCCGTGGTTTATGTTTTAGA
>JAHDCJ010000125.1:2623-15017 GCA_020629935.1 Saprospiraceae bacterium
AAGCATGAATAAACTAATAGTAAATACAAACAAGCTTAAAAATTTTAAATTTTTCATAATAAATTAATTATAGTTATATAGTTATTACCTACTCTTTTCAGGATTTTCGGTTTTCTCCTTTGTAGATACTTTATTGCCTTTTTATCTACGATGTAAAATTAGGGGAGATTCTATTTATTTTGTTGCCGAAAAAGGACATCTTGTTGCCGAAAAAGGACATTTTGATGCCAAAAATCCGCATTTTTAGGGTTTTATGTATTATTTTTTGCCTTAATGTAATTTTAACCAATGGAAGTATGGAAGAAGTTTGGAGGGCAGGAAAGGTAAGAGGTAATGGATAAATGATGAGAACAATGGAGGCACAAAGATAGGATAATTGATTTTTTGGGGGATAAAATCCCCTTTCCCCTGCAATCAAATTACGAAAAAAGTGGGAAATTTATACAACCTTTTTATTGGATGTGGTATTTAACTTAGTGTAGAAGTGATTTAACTATTTTAGTTATTTTGAGGAGACGATTTTTTTGAAATGTACTTAAAAAAAATAGAGATGCGATATTTTATAATGCTATTGACTTTAGTTCTTTTTTCTTTGAGTAGTTGTTCGCAAAGTAATAAGGCGACGGATCAACAACCTATAGCCTCTAAGCCAAAGACTTTGGGGGAAAATGGATTGGAGAAGATGATCAAGACAGATGCAGAATGGAAAAAAATATTAAGTCCAGAAGCTTATCGAATTTTGCGGGAGCAAGGAACCGAACGGGCATTTACAGGAAAGTATTGGGATAATAAACTAAATGGTACATATTCTTGCACGGGTTGTCAATTACCTTTGTTTAGTTCTGAAGCTAAATTTAAATCTGGCACAGGCTGGCCTAGTTTCTATCAACCGATTAGAGAAGCGCATATTATTGAAATTCAAGATCGTTCACATGGTATGGTTCGAACGGAAGTGGTTTGTGGTCGATGCGAAGGACATTTAGGGCATTTATTTACCGATGGGCCACCACCTACAGGATTTCGTTATTGTATTAATGGAAATGTCTTAGACTTTGAAAAAGGAGAGAAAAAGTAGGTTTAAACCCATTTGATAAAACAAAAAAGCGGAACATTGTTTACAAATATTCCGCTTCCCTTTTAGGTAGATAAATAAACCTCTTTATTCGTCATTTAGACGCTTTTTTAATTCCATTTTGTCAATCACTTTTGGTGCAGTATCTCGATATTCTACATTCACCTCATTGAACTGAGAAAACTTAGAAATCTTTATTTCTGTTCTACGATTGTATTGGTGTTGCGTTTCATCACAATCCACATTATCTCTACATCCATTTCGAGGTCGTTTTTCTCCATAACCTTTTGCGGTAAGGCGAGAAGCTAAAATACCTTTAGAGATTAAATAATCAATGGCCGCTTCTGCTCTATTTTGAGATAATCGCTCATTATATCGCGTAGAACCTCTAGCATCTGTATGCGAAGATAATTCGATTTCCATACTAGGATATTCATTTAAAATTTCTACTAATTTGTCTAGTTCTGCCGAAGCATCTGGACGAATATAATATTCATCAAAATCGTAAAATAATTTCTCTAGAACAATGACCATACCTTCAAGGTTTTGTGCCTTCTCTTTTGCTTCCTCCCATTCAGGATCATAAGTCAATTCTAAGGTTGTTGTTTGATCTTTACTGCAATCCATTTGAATGGTAGTTACTTGTTTTTGATCTTTAGAGAAAAGATGTTTTGTAGCGACAATATCATATTCACAATTACAATCTAAGCAATAATCAAACTGGCCTTCCTCATTAGTAAGTACAGTAAATTGTTCTCCTGTACAACGATCAATAATTTCTACCGTAGCATTGGGGATAGACGATTTGTATTTTTTATTTAGTACTATTCCTGTAAGTGAAGTACATTCTTTTTTCAACATAGGAATGCAAAATTCACTATCCATATTCAAAATACTTTCTGTAGTTAATTCTTTCTCCACAGGTTCATATCCTAATTTGTTTACAGTAAAAGTATAGGAAGTATTTGAGGTCATTTCATATTCAAATTCCCCTTTTTTACCACTTGTAAATGCTCCTCCTCTTTCATAAGGTTCACTTCCTTTAATCGTTAATGTAAATTCATCTTCTGTACCTTCTACTGGTTTTAAGCCAATAATAAGATCCTTTTTATTCGTAGCAATCTTTCGATCGCCATCTACAGAGGTTTCTGTAATTGTCACTTGTGCATTAGAAATTCGATCTTTAGAATCTTCATCGTAGACGCAAATCGTCCAAACAACGGGTTCATCTACTTCATTTTCTTCTTTTACTTTATACAATCCTTGTGGAGCAAACCATGAATAAAGATCATCTCCACCTAATCCCCCTGGCCGATTTGAAGTAAAATATCCTTCCGTTCCAGAAAGATCTTTAATGAACCCAAAATCGTCTTTTGTAGAATTAAATGGCACACCTAAATTTTGCAAATTGGTAAAAAAGGTGGTGTCTTTTATAGCTACCAAATTGGTTGAAAAAATATCAAGACCACCCATTCCTTCAAGGCCATTTGAGGCAAAATACAAGGTTCCGTCATCATGCATAAATGGAAAAACTTCATTTCCAGCTGTATTAATTTTCGGTCCTAGATTTTGTGGTTCCCCCCAATTTCCCTCTTTGTATTGACTTTGATAAAGGTCCATTCCTCCCATACCATTAATATCTTCCATAGCAAAATATAAGGTGTTTCCGTCAGGACTTAGTGTAGGATGACAAATCAATTTATCGTCATCATTAAAGGAAAGTTCTTCAATATTATTCCATGAATTTCCTTCTTTATTTGCGGTGTATATTTTTAATAATGTAACTCCTTTATTATCATGTTTTCGTTTTCCTTTGTTAAAATTATTTCGAGTAAAAAATAATACATCTTCCGTTTTATTAAACGTTAAAGGCCCTTCATGCAATTTCGTATTTATTCGACTAGAAAACGGTGTCGGAAGATCAAATAAGCCTTGACTATTTTTCTTCGCAAAATAAGTATCCATAAAATTATCATCAATCCACTGATCTTTCGCATTGGTGACTTCATTATATTTTCTCGTAGAAATAAAAACTAGACCGTCTTCATAATATGTAGGACTAAAATCTAACCGATCGGTATTTAGTTCCATTACATTTCTAATTTCCACTCCCTCTACTTCTTTAAATTCATTTGCTTTTTTACAGACCTCCGCAAGCACTCTTCCACGTTTATCTACTTCCCCTTCTCCCCTATTTACTAGACGATCATATGCTAAATAATATTTTCTTGCTTTTTCAAAATTTCCATTTGCATGCATGGCTTGAGCATAATGCAATTTGTGAATAGGATCAGCTTCCTGTTCTACTACTTGCGCATACCATTTTTCGGCATTTTCATAATCTCCATTTAGACGATAGCTATTTGCCATTCTTATCATTGTCATGCTACTAATTTGCTGTGACCCATTGACAGCGATTTTATATTTTTTAAGCGAACTTTTATATCCCAAATCTTTATAAATTTTATCTGCGGCTTGAATCGTTTTAGAACTCCCTGTATTCGGTTGTTCTAAATTTTCTTGTGCAAATAAATGACAAGGCAAAGCTAAAATAGTAGCAATAAAAGATAATAAAATCAATTTTTCTATATTTTTCATATTCCCGTTTTTAATCTCTTTTTTTAGAAATGACCTAAAAGAATCTTGGATTTACCAATTTGGTTTTCTTAGAATTCATACAGTAATGGAGCATGACTTCTAAAGTACCATCAGTATAATCTTTAATTTCACTTAAAGTAAAATCATAAGCCAAACCCAATTTTATTTGATTTGTAATATGTACTTGAATTACCACATCTATTGACTCGCCAAAACCTTTCTTCGAAGAACCGCCTAAACGATAAGTAGCTCCAGCCCAAAGTCGATCTACAAATAAAAAACTTAAATTTAAATCCATATCAAATGGTGATTTTTTTTCGTATTTAATCAATAGTGCAGGCTTCATTTTTATTTTTGTTCCTAATTTTGCCATTACCCCAGCCATTAAATAATAATGCTGGTCTAATCTAGAAATAACTTCTGTACTTGAGGGAATATCTGCATCGCCAAAATCAATATTATTATTTAAAAAATGAGGAATGGATAAACCTACGTAATAGTGCTCAGAATGATAATATAAGCCCGCACCAAAGTTTGGAGATACTTTATTAGGATTACCTGTGGGTACTTCGGTATCCCCTATTTCTACAACAGTTGTCATATCCCAATTTACTCGAGTATTAATTAGGGATCCTTGCAAACCAATACCTAGATAACCATCTCCTAATTTAAGACGATACACATAAGCCATCGAAGCCGTGGTAGTTTTAGAAATTCCAATTTGATCATAAATTAAATTTAACCCAATGCCAACTCTTCTTGCCAAAAGAGGAGCCTCAAAATTTGCAGTAATAGTTCGAGGTGCTCCATCTATACCAATCCATTGTTCTCTATACAAACAAGAAATACATCCCGTTTCCCCACTACCTGCATAGGCAGGATTCAATGCCAATTTATTAAACATAAATTGAGAGTATTGTGGATCTTGTTGACCATAAACCAAAGAGATCAAACTCGTCATGAGAAAAGTAAAAATTAACTTTTTCATAGTATTATTATTTTAAAATTAAATCTTTTTAATAGCGGGCTGAACCTAAATTCAGCCCTCATTATTTTATCTATGTAGGATAATATATCCTTGATGTACTGTACCTAAATCATCATTTAAATATAAAATATAGAAGTACGTTCCTTCTGGTAAATCTTCATTATGGTAAGTACCAATCCAATCATTATTATAAGATTGTTCTCTATACACCTCATCTCCCCAACGATTAAACACTATCAATTCATTGTTTGGATAATCATCAATACAAGTAATAATAAAGGAATCATTGACTCCATCTCCATTGGGTGTAAATAAGGATGGAATCATACAATCACCCTCCGCTTTGACGACCAAAGTAACTGTAGCGATTGCACATAAATCAGGACATTCTACATTGCATATTGAATACGTGAAGGAATCTTCTCCCCTAAAGTTCGCATCAGGTGTATAATCAAATGTTCCATCTTCATTATTGATTAGCACTCCATTCGACACTGTCTCATCGACCTCAATCGTCCATTCATTCACCCCATTAAATTCATCATTATTTATGACATTAAAATTTTCAAGGACCATATTAAAACCTAAAGTATCTATATCATTTGTTGCTATGGGAGAAAGTCCATAAGTCACAATTAGGGTATCTGTTGAGTTTTGTCCACAAGTACCATTACTTATAGTCCAGACAAATACATTCTCTCCTATACCTAAATCCATCACTTCAGTATTCGACTGATCTGGATTCGTAATTGTAGCTCCTGTTAGGCTTGTCCAAAAACCTGTTCCTACACTTGGGTCAATAGCGTCTAAAGTAAGTACTCCTTCATTACATGCAGAAAAATCATCCCCTGCATTCGCAGTATTGGAAGGGACAATATCTACCAACACCTCCTCTACATCAGAAGCGGATCCGGTACAAGATAATGCACCATTCGTACTGGTGGCTACTACATAATAACCTCCTGTATAACTCTCATCAACACTTGTAAATATTAAAGGATTTCCAGTACCCACTATAGCATCTGTATCCGCATTATACCAAGTATAAATAAGACCTCCTGGTAATGGGGCAGTAACTTCAAGAATTAGATCATCTCCTGCACAAATTGGCGAATTACTAATAATCGTTGGTTTAGCAGGAAGCGGACTTACTTCTACAAATACAGCACCTACTTCAGAAGGACATCCATTTTCATAAATAATCAAATTATAGGTTCCAGTATTTGCTTCTACGGCATCTGAGATAAAAGGATTTTGTAAAGTAGAACTAAATCCATTAGGACCACTCCATAAATAATCATCATATAATTGACCTGCTTGCAAATTAATTTGATCTCCTTCACAAATCAAATTATTGGTAGTCGTTGGCATAGGTGTAGCGGGAGCATTAATTTCCAACAAAGAAATATTTGATCGTAAAGAGCCACATCCATTAACCTCTACTTCCATACTATAAGCACCATCATTCGTAACAGTAGCCGATGGGATAACCCAAGTAGATGAAGCGCTAGTTCCTAACATAGTCTCTCCTGTTCCATCATTAAAGTACCAAGTATATACTACATTTGTTCCTGTATAATTTGAGGTACTTAAAATTAAATCTTCCCCTTCACATAATGGCCCATTGTTTAACAAGAATGGTGTCTGAGGAATTGGATCAATCGTAACCAATTGAGTAACAGGTAAACTAGTACAGCCTTCAGGAGAAGTTAGTGTTAAAGTATACGTTCCTCCATTCGATGGCATCGCACCAAAAATTACTACTTCTGGTGTTTCCATTCCAACGGCCGTTACTCCCGAATAAGTAAAGCCATTACTTCCTACCCAATTATAAATAGTTCCTACTGGTTCTGGATCAGCACTTAGAATGATATCTGCGCCTTCACAATAATTCCCAGCTCCTATTATATTGTCAATTTCTGGCAAAGGATTAATTATCACCGTTGTACTTGCTAGAGGATCAGAAATACATCCATTCGCTATGATCGTTAATTCATAAGTTGTATTAAAATTCAAATTATAAATAATCGGATTTTGTGCGGTGGATATAATCGTTGGGTCTCCTTGTACTCTCCATTCATAAGAAGCATTATTTACCGTACCCGCAAATAATTGTACCTCATCTCCAGCACAAATTGGACTATTATTAGAAGCAGTAGCAACTGGTAAATTATTTACTTGTACATTAACCGTCGGTGAAACCTCAGATAAACATCCATCCACCATCACTTGCACAGAAAATGGTTGCACTGCATTCCAAGGAATAGTAATGGATGCTTGATTAATTGTAGGATTACCCAATGCATCTAAAGTAATATTTTGTCCTATACCATTAGTCCAAATATAATCGACTGTTCCATTATAACTTTGCGGTACACTCAATACAATTTCATCGACTGTTTCACAAATTGGACCATTTGTACTTATTGTTGGTGTTGCTGGAGTGAGTTTAATATTATTAACTAAAACGCTTCCAGTCGCAGTACATCCTTCAGGCGAAGAAACCGTCACCGTATAGCCTCCATTATTGGCAACAGTCACTCCTACAATTTGTGGATTTGGAGCGTTAGATACAAATCCATTAGGTCCTGTCCAAGAATAGATAGCGGTATTCGGATTAATATTTCCAGCGTTAGCAAATAAAGACAAAGTACTGCCTTCACAATCATTAGGTGTAGTATATGAAGGTAAAACAGATGGTTGTTCATACACATCAACTTGATAAGTATTCGAAGTAATTTGACATCCATCTATTACTACATCTACCGTAAATATTCCTTCATGTAAAGCAGCAGTAACTGGACTCAATATTAAAATATTAGAATTTTGTCCAGTTACATTAGGAATCGTAATTGGAGCTATTCCATTATAATTCCATTGGTATGTGACATCAGCCCCATTATAAACAGGTACTTGTAGTACAATAAAACCACCTTCACAAGTAGGGCCTGTACTTAAAATAATCGGTTGTAATAATTGATCAACTACCACACTTACAGAAGCAGGATTACTTACACAACCTTCAGCAGAAGTTATAGTCAACGTATAAGTTCCTTCATCTTCCTCTTCCATATCGGGTAGAATTACCGATGGCGGCCCTCCTAATGGATTGGTAATTGTTCCTGTAAAGTTAAAGTTATTTGGACCTGTCCAATTAAAGATCGTTCCTTCTGGTTCATTATCAGCAGTTAATGTGATAGATTCTCCTGCACAATAATTGCCTCCTCCAGAAATATTACTAATCACTGGTAAAGGATTAACCACCACCATGGTATTTGCAAGAGGATTTGAAATACAATTATCTGCAATTACAGTAACTTCATAAATGGTATTTGAATTTAATCCAAAAATTGTTGGATTTTGTTCAGTAGAAACTATTGTTGTTGTTCCTTGTATTCTCCATTCGTACATAGCTCCACTTACAAATCCTCCAAATAATTGCACGGCATCACCTGCACAGATTGGACCATTATTCGTAGCTGTAGCATTAGGCAAAGGATTCACTTCTACATTTACTGTTTCTGAAATATCAGAAGAACAACCATCTACAATAACTTGTACAGAGAATGGTTGATTACTATCCCAAGGTAAAGTAATAGAAGATGCACCTAATGTTGAATTACCATTGATATCTACTGAAATAGGTTGACCTAATCCATTAGTCCATTGATATAATACATTACCTGTGTAGCTTTGTGGAACACTTAATACAATGTTATCATCAATTTCACAAATTGGACTATTTGTACTAATAGAAGGTGTAACAGGTGTTAAAAGAATATTACTAACAAGTACGCTTCCTGTAGCAGCGCATCCACTAGGCGTTGTTACGGTTACTGTATAGCCACCATTATTCGCAACAGTCACACCTACGATTTGTGGATTTGGAGCTGTCGACACAAAGCCATTAGGTCCTACCCAACTATAAGTAGCTGTTATTGGATCAATGTTTCCAGCATTTGAAATTAGTGTTAAAGTACTTCCTTCACAATCATCTGGTGTTACATAGGTTGGTGAGATGGTAGGTTGATCATACACATCTAAATCATAGGGTTGAGAAGTTAGAATACACCCATCTACATTTACAGTAATTGTATATTGCCCTTCATGTGCTAAAGTATTTGCTGGACTAATTATTATTTGATTAGTAAACTCTCCTGTTATATCTGCGATAGTAGAAACATTCACTCCATCTAAGAACCAATTGTATGTTACGTTTGATCCAGCATATGCTGGAGAAATTAAGGTAATGGTTTCCCCTTCACAAGCAGGACCAGTACTCGTAATTAATGGTTGAGTAACTGGACTTACAATTGTACTTACTTGAACAGACCCTGTAGAACTACATCCAAAAGAATCTGTTACGATTACAGTATAAGTTCCATTCGCATTTGTAGTTACATTGGGAATAACTGGATTTTCTTCTACTGATGTAAAATTATTTGGTCCAGTCCATGCAAAAGTTAATAACCCAGTTCCCGAAGCATTCGCATTTAAACTTAAATCTGTAGGAGCACAATCACTATTTACCGTATAACTCTGTGTTGGATTCACAACAGGTAATGGATTGACTATAACAGTAGTTGAAGTCACATCAGAACAACCATTTACCATAACCAATAAATCAAAGGTTGTAGTACTAGTTACATTGGTAACCACTGGGTTTTGATCAATAGAAATTAATACTCCACCTACACTCCATTCATAAGAAGCATTAGCAAAAGTTCCAGCAGATAACTCAATGGATTCACCAGCACATACAGGGCCATTATTTGTAGCAATTGCTGTTGGATTATCATAAATAATAACTTCCGTTTCTGGACTTACTAAAGAAGAGCAAGAAATTCCTCCTGAATAGTTGACCGTATAAGATGCAGTCCATAGCCCCGCTTCACTGACTTCAATACAACCGTCAGTATCTGTAATTACAGACCCACTACTACCTGATCCTGAAGGAGGAAAAAATGTATAATCAATACTTGTAGCTCCAGGAAAATCAATTACATCCCAACTGATACATAAGGTTACCAATTCTCCTTCACAAGCAGGCCCCATATTTTCAATTCCAGGGGTTGTTGGCCTTGGACTCACGGTAAGACTAACTTCGGTCCTTGGACTGACACACCCATTTAAATCACCACATTGTGCATAGTAATAATATGCTCCAGAACCAAGTACATCAGTGTTATTCGGTAAGAAAGTATTTCCTACCCCGATTTGATTTCCTCCTACTGGTGCATCCCACCAACTTACAGATTCTGTAGTACCTCCACAAGCATTAACTGCTAAGGCATCCATTAAAATTTCACCTTCACAAATAACCTGATTTATAGGGCCACCTGGCGCTATTGGTTGACTAATTTCAACAGTGGTAGAGCCTAATCTTGAGTAGCATCCATCTACAATAACTCGTACCCAATACGTACCAGCATCTGTTGCTGTAGCATTAAAGATGACAGGGTTTTGTTGTGTAGAAAACGCTCCACCAATAATTATAGGATTAATTGGGTTTGTGTTATCTACTTGAGTATCTAAGTACCATTCATAGTAATCTGCATCTTGAACACTACCAGTAAATAAATTAATATCATCCCCAGCGCATATTGGGCCATTATTAGACGGTCCTGGAGTTGGCGCCTCTTCTTTTACATCAATAGTAAAAATTTCTGGTGCACCTTCACATCCTCCATTAGGTCCATTTAAATTTAATTCTGTTATTTCAAATGAATAAATATTAGAAACATTATTATCATAAAAACCATTAAACATAACATCTGCAAAATCGAAACTTGATTGAGCACCACTTGTATTAATTAAAATACCTCCTTGATAAATATTAAATACTGCTCCTGCTACTTGTCCTAAAGGAGTCAATGTAGGAGGTGTCGCATCTCTACAATGTTCAATACCTATAGCAATTGGAGATGGAGGTGTATTATAAATTACAAAACTTACAAGTTCTCTTGAACTTTCACAACCTGTTGCATCTACACACGCTGCCCAATATTCATATTGCCCAGAAGCCATATTACTATGACCTGGTGGAGCAAAGAAATCTCCCGGAATAGAAGTTCCAACCCAAGCTACATCTGATATATTTTCATACCATCGAACGAGAATACCATTTGAACAATTCGCTAACAATCCTTCATTTGTTGGTAGCACATAGAATTCACAAATTTCATCATCAGTTACCGTTGGCGCTTGAGGATCATTAACCACTAATGGATTAGAATCTCCAGTGCCACTACATCCATTTACAGTCATTAATACCGTATAAACATTTCCATCATCCAACGCAGTAACTGGGAATGTTACCAATTGTGTATTTCCTACTACATCTGAAGGATCACCATTTACATACCAGAGGTAAGTAGCTCCTGATACAGGATCTGTACTTAATGTTATATCATCCCCATTACATACAGGATTTAAAGTAACCACACTTGGAGTTGGGTTCTTTTTTACGGTAAGCGTAAATATTGTTCCTGATCCTTCACATGCATTTGCTATTTCTCGTACTTCAAAAATATAAACTCCCACTAATGGATTTAATCCTAAAGCTAAAGTTGGATCAAAGGTGGTAATACCTTGTGCACCTATTACTTCCATATTTTGATAATAAAAATTAAAGCTACTTGTGCCTGTTTCTCCTATAGGAGTAAAAATTGGTAATGAAGAATCATACTCACATGACGTCAAATCTTCGATTTCAGGAGCATCTGGATCTTTTGTAATCACAATTTGCACTTCAATTTTCGGAGAACTACATCCAGAAATTGGATCGTAACATTCTGCAAAATAAGTGTAAGTTCCAATTCCCAATGTGGATGCGCTAGGCGGTGTATAAGTGGAAGAATTTAATTCTACTATATTACCTAATTCATCATACCACCTCGTTTCTACTCCCACAGGAGAAGTACAATTAGCTAATAGTTCTATATTAGCCATAGCCACAGGATCTCCAACACAAGCTATATAATCAGAAACTGTAGGGGCAAAAACAGGGGTAACTGTAACGGTAACACTTGCAAAGTTTATTGATGTACAACCCGCAGGTGAAGTAACTACTAAATAATAATTTGTAGTAACTGTTGGGGTAACTGTTGCATTTTGATTATTTGAAACAAAATTATCTTCTGGACCTGCACCTAACGGAGCTATATCTTCATACCATTCATAGGTACCTACTAAACCAGAAACTGAATTACCATTTAATATTTTACTATTACCTGGGCAAATTTCTGAAGGATCAACTCCTGCTATGGCGAAAGGAATAGGTTGTACCACAATTGTGAATCGCCCTGCTTCTCCTACACAAAATGCACCTGAAGTTTCAGTTAATGTAAAGTCATAACTTCCAGCTACAGTATTATCCAAACCAGCTAAATCTAAATCTCCATCAGTAATTAAAGTTGATATTCCAGAAACATTCCCAGCAGGTCCTTCTAGTGTAAACGAGCTACCTATCGGAGCAGATAGTATCATATCCTCTACAGATTCGCCTATACAAATTTCATCATCCTCTACTAGTGGTTCTCCAGGAACTCCTTCTATGATTAAGTCCACAGCAATAAGTGAACTCGAACATCCTGTATTAGGATCAACACACTGTGCATAATAAGTAAATATCCCTGATACATTATCAGAAGGCAAATAAGAAGTTCCTATATGTACAAGATTTCCACCAACATCAAACCAATGAACTTCCGCAGTAGCACTTTGGGCACTACAAT
>JAHDCJ010000126.1:0-1756 GCA_020629935.1 Saprospiraceae bacterium
TAGTGAAATTCGATAGGATTCAAATGATCATTTTCGGCTCTAAATTGATCAATAGCGGCTTGATTATTTTTTCTAGTTATGGCAATAACTTTATAATGCTTTGCCATTTGACAAATGATATTCCAACCGGTTCCATCTTCTGATCCCTTATAAGGGTTTACTGCATATGCAGTGCTTAATATCGTTTTCATACTATTGGTTTTAAACTGCTTTTTTCGTAATACTTAACGGTGCTTCTCTGTATTTTAAAATTCGTGCGGGTACTCCACCAATTACACAATTTGAAGGAAACTTTTTGGTCAGCACCGCACCTGCTGCAATGACACAATGATCGCCCACTTCCACGCCATCAAGCAAAGTGACTTTAGATCCGATCCAACAATTTTCACCAATTTTAATCCCTTTTCTATTTACCCCTTGTAGACGAATAAGCTCAGACATCGAATCGAAATTATGATTTTCAGGATGACAACTTAAGTATTGTCCAATGATACAATTGGCTCCAATTTCTAAACCACCAGCTCCGCCTAAATAAGCATACTCGCCTATTCCTACATGATCTCCTATGCGTATTCCTTTTCCTAAATCATTAAATGAAGTAGACACAATCACACTACTAAAAGCTCCAATACGAACATAATTTCCAAATTCAATACCTTGTTCTCCTAGACCGCTTAGACGCACTTGATCTTCTAATCTTAACCACTTACCCATTTTTATTTTTTGACTATATTGAATCTTCACTCCCTTTCCAATGAAACTGATTTTAGATAACTTGCCGAGGATAACAAACAGCATCCCTCTGCGTATTTCGTTTGCTTTTTGAAATAATAAACTCCAAATCATTCGAGAGGTAATATGACTGTCAAACATAAAGTTTGGATTCTTTCTTCTTATCATTCGTTCTATAAATTGCTTAATCATACTAAACTATTTTTGCACATCGGTGAACAATTTGATTAATGGTCTGATCTAAATGAACATTTTCAATTGGTACATATTGAGCACGCTCATTTTTCACATTTTTCAATAAAGCGAATAATTGTAAATAGGATTGCGTCATTATTCCTACTTTTTCTTCTGTTAGTTCTTGTTTCCTAGCTACGATAGTTGCAGGGGCTGCATATAAAAAAATATTCAAACTTGGCTTATAAATAAATTTATATAAAGGAAGTACAATGGATTGAGGTAGTTTGATATTTGATCGTTTTCCATCAACAATAAAATCAAAATAATATCGATCATAAACCACAATATAGCCAGGTAACAAATATCTAAAGTATAAGTAAACTTGTCCTAGTAAGTAATCCAAATAATAATACATAAAGCGAAAAAAAGAACTTAATCTAGATCGATTATTTCCTTGATGTGGTCCAGTATTCAAAGCAATCTCTGCTGCTTTTTTCTTTCCGTGTTTGTACACACTAAGAATAGGTAAGATAGACGGACGATGCCGAAGCACCTTCACTTTTCTTCTATACTTTTTTTCTAAAACTGGAACGATATGTTCAATCACGGTAGATTTTCCTGCGCCATCTACTCCACTAAAAGTAATGACTCTTCCACTATTACATACTAAGCTGCAAAAAGTATCTTTAATATAGGCTAATGTCCAAATGAAAAACTCAAACAACGACTGTTTTGGGAAATTGGATTTAGAAATACCCTGCGTATTATGGCTAGCCAAATCTTCAAAACAAGTAGCTTGCAATTTATATTTTTGATTTAAATAATCTAAAGATTCCTTTTGACTATT
>JAHDCJ010000126.1:1856-9053 GCA_020629935.1 Saprospiraceae bacterium
TAGCTTGCAATTTATATTTTTGATTTAAATAATCTAAAGATTCCTTTTGACTATTTTCCTCTAAGTTATTGAAGTATTTAATATACCGAGAAGGAAGACCTGCCTGATTCAATTGGTTAAAAAGGTATACATGTTCCAACAATACTTTTGTTGGATAAGTCCAAATTCCTTTTATCTTGATTCTGTTTTTCAAGACATATTCATGATCTAAATATTTTCGATTTTTTCTTATCAAACGATGCAAAAAATCTACTTGCAAAAAGCCACCATCTTCAAAGTAAAAACGAGCAAAAGTTACATGTTGTTGAACCTCAAATTTGGTTTGTGCTAAACCAGGAAACTCTTGAAGAGCGAAAAAGAGTTGTTCTTTATTCTTTTTTGAAATTAAAATATCTAAATCAGAAAATTCTGATATCTCTTCTACCTTTTCGGCGATATGTTTTAAGAGTACATATTCATACTTAGAAAGACAATTGAATAAATACTTAATAAACTGTTTGCGTCGGATACTATTCATCGTTGTTATTTTGACTAATATAGTCCGAATTCAATGCCACAATTACAAAACACTGAATAACAACAAGATATAATTAAATTAGATTTTACAACCTCCCAATATCATACATTTTATCCCAATTTGGGAATTTCTACGTTTTGGGATTTCGGTAGTAATACCAAGGCCTTTGTCCAAGTTTCGACCAACCAATAGGCTTGCGTATGTAAGCGTTCTTGGTCCATAAAACGAAGGCTGTAATAGGTACTTATTTCTAGAAGATAAAAACGTAATAGCGCATCAAAATCAAGACGATATTGATCTATAACTTGTTGGATCAACACATGCTTTTTCAACTCCGAAATCTCTTCTAAAATGGCTGTTGCTGATTTGCGTTCAATGAGTATTCCTTTTTGAAAAATAAAATGAAATAGATCATAACACATGGGCATTGCAGGCCGTCCCATTTCCCAATCATACACATGAATTTTCTTATTCCCCATTAACATATTCCAAGGCGTAAAATCTCCGTGACAAAGACTTAATGCTACTTTTTTTTCTGGATCAATAGATCGCATATTTAATTGAGCTGTTGCTACCAATGCATTTATTTTCAACTCCGGATGAAGTGATTTTTTATTGGCTAATGAAATCAACCGCTGATTCATTTCACCCCAAACAGGAAGTTTTGATAGTTGATCTTCACTTGCCGTTTTATCCATCCATTCTACTAGTGCGTGAATATGTACATCTTCTAATTTCTTGACATTTCTAGTTTTAGGAATGGCTAAATTGCTTACATTAATTCCCATTCCAATACGACTTACTTTTGGAATCATTGAATGCCTAAAGTTCATGTTTTTTAGTTTGGCCAACATCACCTCTTCATTAAACAAACTGGCTATTGCCCCTTCTTGAATCGGGTATTTACAAAATGAAAGCACCTCTTTTTTATTTCCCAAAGCAATAACGGCCTTTCGTGTTTCACCCGGAGTTCCAGTAAAAATTGCATATTGATTTTCACTACTCCCTTTATGAAATTGTCCGAAAGGAGCTAAATTATTTTTTGAATAAATATAAAAATGCCCTGAAGCTACACGGTGCATTTGATTGGTAATTTTTGCCACCTCAATTCCTAATTTAAATAATTTTGCTTTCCATCCTGATCCATTATACAAGCTTTTTAAATGCTTCGCTGAATGCCCTTTAGGATAAATCCATCGCATAGTCTGATCTGGATTATTGAAATAATAATAGATCATCGTATTATAGTGAGTACTTACTTCTTTTTCTTTTGAAAAACTAAACAAAAAATCAAATGTAGAGGCAGGTAAATTAATGGGCAATGCCTCTCTAGATAAATTCACTAGCATCAAACTTTCTGTACTTCGTAATGATGCCTTGACCATCAGCTCATGCCAACTCGTAAACTGTACAAATGAATAGTCTGCATTATGAATCAATGTATTTTCAGGATCAAAAATAAAGACTTGATTAGGCTTCATTTTCATTAATAATGCAATAATATATAAATCGTATCGATGTAAATTATTCTTACTCATTTTTCAATTTTAATACGAAAAAAAAGATGACAAACTGATAAAACAAAATACCATAATTTGATTCTCCAAAAATTCCGAATTCGGTCATGGAATTAATGAATAGTGGAATCAACATAAATATGGACAAACTCCTCAAATGCTTATTGCTATCTACTTTTATAGCATAAAATGTAAAGATCATTTGCACAAGGCAGATGAAGGCTCCTACAAGTCCCAAATTAAGCAAAACTTGTACAAAGGTATTATGTGTCATCGATGCGGCATAAGCGTGGATACTATCAAATTTGTCATTATAACTAATCCGCATAAAACCAAATCCGAAAAGCGGCTCGCGGGTAAAACCGTCTTGTATTAAGTCTTTCCAAAAAGGAAGGCGTCCTGTCATACTCATCACCTCTTCTACATTTCCTTGTTTGAAAATAATTTTGTCAAGTAATATAGGAATGACCAAAATGCCTCCCAAAACGGTAGCCGCTTGTAAACGAATATTTTTAGATTTTAATACGGCTATAATACCAATGATAAAAAAAGCACCCAGCGAAGATCTGGATTGAGTTAATAATAAGACGACCACACATAAAACCAATGTCGCCCATCTAGGGAAACCAAATTTTCGATCTAAAAAATTTTGAAAAATGCACCCTGCGCCTAAGACAACAAGCATACCTAATTCATTGGGATTTATAATAAATCCGCCAAGTCGAGATACCTCGCCACCATGTGTTTGGCGGTAATACAAATCAGGATTAGACATCAAGCCCAACAAAAAACCAAGACTGATTAAGCCCGTAGCATAAGCAAACATCGAAGCAAAGTCAATTGGTTTTTCTCGTTGTGAATAATATAATAAAAACAACCGATAATAGATTACCACAAACACTAAGCTTTCCGTAACCATTACCCATTGAAGCAAAGAATACCCCATTGAAGAAGACCAGGATATCGAAATTAAACCCAAAAAAAGATAAGCGGTATAAGCTAAAAATGGAAGTTTATTATGAACCACAAAAGCCGATCGGGTAATATAAGTGCCTAGGCGAAAATAGATCAATGCGCTTAAGCCAGTAACAGCCAAACGAAGAAATATTTTTACTACTCTTGTTATTCCAATAGAATCTGGGAACAAGGTAAAGTAGCTACATATTCTTATGGTTAAAATCGCAATGAGAATTAACCCCAACCCATCTTTTGCCTTTTTTAAATTCATGTTATGCTCTATACATTTGACCTATCTGATTAGCTATACCAGACCAAGTAAATTCTTCTACTATCATTCTACGTGCATTATGTCCTTTTAGTTGTAAAATTCCTAGAGGTAATAAAGAAACTACATATTCCATAGCACGGAATAAAGTATCAGCCGTATTTTCAATTAAAGGCAATCCCGCATTATAGGCTTTGATATATCCATTAATATTGGTTTGATTACTTGTAATACAAGGCTTTCCTAATGCAGCAGCTTCTAGTACTGCGGTTGGAAATCCTTCCATACGAGAAGGGTGTACAAAAGCGTGCATTTTTTTCAATAAAGAAAATTTATCTTCCCCAAATTGTGAGCCATGAAAAATCGTATGTTCTTTAATTTTTAATTTTTCGGCCATCTGTTCTAGTTTGGGACGATCTGCTCCATCGCCAATTAATTCTAATTTTCCTTTATGCCCATTTTCGATAAATTTTGCAAAAGCTTCTAACAAAATATCTAAGCCTTTGTGGCGAATATCAAGACGTCCACAAAATCCAAAGACAAGCCCTTCATTGGCTCTTACGGGAGGTAAACCCTCTAAGTCATCAAAGATCATTTGGCCGTTGGGTATAATTTGGACTTTAGCCTTAGGAGAAAATTGGGCTACTGCATCCCGTTCTTCTTCACTTAATGCTTGAATACAAAGCGCATTTTTTAAAATAAAATTTTCGAAGAGTTGAATATAGCTTCGCTTAAATGCATATTTTTTTTCCATTGCTCCTTTGGCATAAGCACCATGTGGAGTCAGTACAAAAGGAATTTGTTTCTTCTTTAGTAATCCAGCTACTCGATAGAATGCAGGAATAAATGCGCCATGAAAATGAACCACGGTATTCGAGGCTAATTTTTTAATCGCATCAATTAAAGAAGTATCAATTTGAAAATTCTTATGCTGTGGGAATAAACGAGTCGTAAATGGACGTGTAGGATAATTATGATCAAGTGAATTAGCTAATCCCCATACTTCTACATTTTCGCCAATTTCGGCTTGTGAAGAAGCTAAATAATGGACTACTCGATTGACGCCGTTCATTCGGCGTGGGTCTGCTTTTCCTAAGACTAGGTGTATAACGTTTTCCATAATAGCGGTTTTAAGTTTAAGAGATAAATAAAAATGCAAATAGATTGGGTGATAAATAATCCAGCAATAAGACCGATGAGTTCAAATTGCTGAATGAAATAATTGGCAAAGCAAAAACTAAAAATACAGGTGGCAACATAAGCCGCAAATAAAGCTTTGGTATTCTCAATAGTTCGAAGTGCCGTTTGCAAAATAAAGCCTACAAATACTAATAGATAGACTAAGCAAAACAAAGGAATCAAATGACTAAAACTTAACCATTCGCTTCCATATAAATAATAGATTAGTGGCTTTGCACAAAGGCTCAAGCCCAATAATATAAATCCGAATATTGCGCCATATTTAATGGCTGATTTTTGAAGAAATAAAGTGAGTCCCTTGGTACCATTTCTTTTAAATTCAATCGCTGCGGGTACAGGTAATAAATTTTCTAATGCAATTAAGAACACATGCGTAAAGCCCATAATGTTTTGTACAATTCGAATTCCTCCCAAAACTGAAACGCCTAGTATTGCGCCCGTTGCAAGAATAAAATAATTACCAGAAAACCATTGAAGCACCGCTTGTCCGAATAACCATTTCACATAATCATATTGATCTCTACAAAATTGAACAAAGGCTTTTTTACTTAATATTTCGAATTGAAAAAACACAGGGAAAAGAAGGCTTACTAAAATGTGCAGCGAAAGTAGTAAAGAAAAAACGAAAGATAAATTACAGACTCCCAAAAAGTAAAAGCAAGAAATGCCGATGATTTGACCAATATAAACGATAGCATCTGCTAAGAATAAATGGATATATTTTTTTTGAAGAATAAATATTTTTCGTACAAAATCAAACCATAAGTGCAAGCTTGTTAGCGCACTAAAAACAAGGACCGCACCTCCCGACAATTGCGGAAGGCCGAATCCTTGAAAAAATGAAAAAAATATAAATGAAATTATGAAAACAAAAAATGAAATTACCAATTGAAGACTAAAGGCTCCATTTAAATAATGGGCTTGGTCTTTTTGATTTTGCGCCAAGGAAAGAAGAGGACGAGTGACCAAAGCCTGGTTTAGGCCAAGGAAAAATAAAACGCTCATCCATAAAAGTGCAAACCACCCGTACCCTTCCATTCCCATAGCGCGCGCAAGCAAAATTCCTATCACGAAATTTCCACCACTAACGACCATTTGGTCTAAAAATATTAAGTTCTTATATGCTAAAATCGCTTTCATGTTATTGAGATATTGAAATTACCGAGGAGAAATCGTTCCAAACAATTTACTACTCCATGCAGCCCTCCATCCAACAGGCGCTTTATTGCTATAGTAATAGTACGCATTACGTTTTCTATGCTTGGCATTCAATACCATGTATAACTGAGGGATTTCATAAGTCGACAATAAATTATTCAACTTAGGCATCCAATTTCTTTTCGTTTTTCCTCTCCGAGTTACAATTAAATTTAAATCCGATTGATGCATTAAAGGAAGTGCTTCTTCTGCCATACTTAAAGGTGGGGTGTCTATGATAATTACATCATAATCTTTCTTCCAATCACTAAAAATAGATTGGCTAGCCATAGAGAATAATAAAGCATAAGTTCCTCCTTCTAAATTTCCGGCAGATATAAAATCTAGATACTCATTTACTTCTCTGATGATTCCTACCTTTTGATTTTTCTCAATAAGATCCACAACACCAGGAGCCACATCTGTTTGAAAATGATTGTGTAAATCAGGTCGGCGAACATCCATATCAACAATCAATACTTTTTTTCCTGACTTCGAAAAAGTTTCTGCTATACCTTTAGAAACAAATGTTTTTCCTTCACCAGAAGCATAAGAAGATACAATGATCACTTTTCCATCTTGCTTCATAGCATCATGATTTTTGCTACACCAAATTTGTAAATTTGCCGCTATGTTATTAAACTCACTATCGCGTTCTTTTTGATTTTTCTTACGCTTAAAAACAGTAGCAAGTATAGGTAAAGCACTTAAATCCTTTAAGGTCGATAGACTTTTTATGGTAGCAAAAAGATAGTATAAGATATAAGATAAAACAGTACCTACGATTAAACAAAACATAATAATTAAACCATAGATCATTGGCACATTAGGCCAAACGGTATTTTTAGGTTGGGTTGCATAATCAATAACTTGATGAAAACTCACATCCGAAGCATTTGCGATCTCTAACTCGGTTCGCTTCTCAATCAATTGTTTATACATTTGCTCATTATGTGCTACTTCTCGTTCATAACTTTCTAAGTCCATTGCTCTGGTAGGAAAGGTGGATAATTTTTGATCTATTTGATCTACTTCATGCTGAATAGTTTGTTCTCGAATAGCTAATTGTTTTACTGTATTTTGTACGGTTTCATTGACAAAGGTTTTAAGGTTTGCAATTTTTTCTTCAATACTTATTACCTCTTCTGATTCCGCCACATATTTTAAAAGTAAATCTTTGCGTTGATCTTCTAAGTTTTGTATTTGCTGGAAAGCATGTTGAAAAACTTGATCTTTTAAGGCTTCAAAATTGGGAGAGAAATCAGAAAATTCAGCGCCTGATTTTAAGTATTTAAATAAATTATTCAATTCCGCTTTTTGCGATTTCAAATTTATAATTTGAAGATCGAGCTGCGCGTTTTCTTTAAGCAATGCATCCGTTTCTTGATTGTGATTAACATAACCACTTTTCGTTTTATAGTTGGTTAAACTACTTTCTGAAGTATCTAACTCTTTGCGAACTTTTCGGATTTGCTCATCAATAAAACTTAAGGTTTCATAACTTCTATTTTTTAATTTCCCCTGAACCCCATCAATATATG
>JAHDCJ010000126.1:9153-14968 GCA_020629935.1 Saprospiraceae bacterium
CTTAAGGTTTCATAACTTCTATTTTTTAATTTCCCCTGAACCCCATCAATATATGCATCCATTAATGCATTTAAAAATCCTTCGGCTTTAGCAGGAACTTCATGCTTAAAATATACTTTGATTACCGCAATGTTTTTATCTACAGGCTTGATAAATAAATTCTTCTCCCCTATTTGAGCGGCCTGTTCTTCTATAGATTGAATATTAAAGGCAAAATGATTCCCAATATTTAATGCCTCTGGTTTTTCTTTGATCAATGTGACATTAGGCGTGATGGTAAATGTAAGATTGGGTAGTGCCACTACCTCATTGAATCGAAGGGTGTCTTTTAGTAAATCATGGGTGGTATTTTTTCCATAAACAAATTGATCATCGCCTATATAAGTAAGTTGATGCATTCCTTTAAACCCTTCTTCATTATTTACCGTATACTGCACCAAGAATGGAGTATCATGATATAATTCTACCGTTTTTATTTTTCCTACTCGATAGTATAATATATCAAAATCTAAATTTTGAAGTGCTTTTTTCTTTAATGTTTCCGACTTAAAAAATTCGATTTCGGTTAGAAACTGATTAATATCTCCATCTGGATTTCCTCCACTTCTCTGAAAGAGCGTAAAATCTTGTCGTCCAAAATCTCGATTATCTATACGGATCGAACCCTTCGCCTGATAAATAGGAACCGTGTATTGAATACTTCGGTTGGCAAACCAAACTCCCGCGACTAAGATAGCAACGATTAGAGGCAGTCCTTTGTATATTGGAATTAACAATGTTTGTATTTCTTTTCTCGTATCCATGATTCCTATTTTTTGAGTACAGTGATTAATACCGCAGCGCTACTTAATACACCTGCAACAGCAGCTACTTTTCCAATCTTACCATTAAAAGCTTTACTCTTTTTCGGAGGGATATAAACGAGGTCGTCTCTTCTAAGCACTACATTTTGTTGATTTAAAGAAGTGAAATTTTGCAGATCAATATTTCTACCCATTTCTTTTCCATTATTTTGTCGAAAAACTCTGACCGATTTAGATAAGGCATGATCGGTCATTCCTCCAGCTTCTCCAATCACATCTGTAAGACGCATGTGATCATTTTCCAACTTATATCTTCCCGGTTCTTTAACTTCACCTAAGACGGTGATATAATGATTTAACACTCGAACATTAATAATAGGATCCTTCAGTATTTTGCCGTAGGCTTGTTCTAAAAAATAATTGGCTTCACTTATAGAATATCCAGCGATGGTTAAACGGCCAACCTTAGGCAGATTAAGTGCCCCATTCGGATCAACCATTACCCAACGCCCTGTTCCTTCATTAGAACTAAAAGAACTATTGACCGAACCAATGGAAAGTTCTTCATGTCCCCAGATACTTATTGTTAATTTATCTCCTGGTTGAATGACCGTCACAGGTTCGTTCCATTCTTTATCATCCATTAAAAGATTAGGCACTTCTTTATTTAGCAAGTGATTGCTCGTGCTACAACTCGACAAAAAGCCGATACAGAGTAGGATAAAAATTAAATTTTTCATTATCGTTTTCATTTTTTTCATTTAGTATCATATAGTCTATATTAATGCCAAAGAAAAAAACCGAAACAAATAACTAATAATCAATCAATTACAAGAAACGTACATTTAACGTAATCCCAAAATGGGAAATTAACTTGACCAATTTGGGAAAATAGTCTAAATTGGGAATATATCAATCCAAAATTGAACAATGGCTAAATCAAATACGGTACGAATTTTTGTGGTGGAAGATGATCCAATGTATAGAAAGATGGTGACTTATATCACAGAATTAAATCCAGATCATGAAGTCTATGCATTTTCTACAGGTCAGGAATGCATTGAGAATCTTCATCTCAACCCCAAGATCATTTCATTAGATTATACTTTACCAGATTTAACAGGATCAGAGGTTTTATCCAAAATCAAAAGCTTTAATAAAAAAACTAAAGTTATTATTTTATCTGGACAGCAAGATATTGCTACTGCGGTAAAATTATTGAAAGAAGGAGCCTACGATTATATTACCAAAGATGGAGAAACAAAGGAACGTTTAATGAATTCTTTGCAACACATCAAACAACATATTGATCTAGAAAATGAAGTAGAAGATTTACGCGAACAATTGACATCTAAACATAGCTTTAGTTCCTCTATTATTGGTCAAAGTCAACCTATGCAGAAGATATTTTCTTTAATGGAAAAAGCGGCAAGAACCAATATCACGATTTCAATCACAGGAGAAACAGGAACAGGGAAAGAAGTTGTTGCAAAAGCGATTCACTATAATTCGGATCGAAAAAAAGGTGCTTTTGTTGCGGTAAACATGAGTGCCATTCCAAAGGATTTAATTGAGAGTGAATTGTTTGGTTATGAAAAAGGAGCCTTTACCGGAGCCAATACTCGAAAGTTAGGACAATTTGAATTAGCCAATAAAGGCACTTTATTTTTAGATGAGATTGCAGAGATGGATATTAGTCTTCAAGCCAAAGTATTGAGGGCTATTCAGGAAAGAGAAGTTCAACGTGTTGGAGGAGATAAGCCTATAAAATTTGATGCGCGTATCATTGTGGCCACCCACCAAAACTTAGGCGAAGCGGTTAATCAAGGTCATTTTCGAGAAGATTTATATTATCGTTTGTTAGGTTTACCTCTTCAACTTCCTCCTTTAAGAGAACGAGGAAATGATATTATTCTATTAGCTAAGTTTTTTCTAAAAGATTTTTACAAACAGAATAAACTACCTAAGATCGAACTTTCCAAAAAAGCGAAAGAGCGATTACTCACTTACACTTTCCCTGGTAATGTAAGAGAATTAAAAGCCATTATAGAATTATCGGCAGTACTCTCTAATGAAGGTATTATTGAAGAAGAAGATTTGAAGTTTAATAGTCCACGTAAAGTAGCAAATTTTTTAACGAATGAAATGACATTAAAGGATTATACTTCCAAGATCATTTTTCATTTTTTAGAAAAATACGACAATAATGTATTATTAGTGGCAGATAAATTAGACATCGGAAAATCGACTATTTATCGCTTGTTAAAAGAGCAAGAACCCCAAAATTAATTATATAAATTTATGAATGATTTAGTACGATTAGCTTTAGCTATTGGACATACTAACGAAGTCAAGGAGAACTGTGTTATTTTTAATAAAGCGCTTCAAGATTATTTAGATGGTGCAGCTTCTGGCATTATCCTATTGGAAGATAATGAATGGAATTGGTATGCCCACTCTTCACCACATTTCACAAAAGAAACCATTGAATCTTCAATACTCATTGATACAATGGAAGATTCAACTGTATTATTTTTTAATGAGAAAAATAAGTATAACTTCTTACCTAAACAAGTTGGACACCATGCGTTGATACCTATACCTTCCGTTGGATATATTCACTTATACAGGAAAGATCAATCCTTAACTCCATTGTCTGAAAAGATTGATCAGATGCAAGAAGTCATTGCGCGATTTGGCACTTCTATTCATAATTTACTGACCTGTAACACCGTAAAAGATCAGTTGAAAAGTCAGCAAGCATTAGAAGAGAGCAATAAAAAATATGTAGATCTTTTCCAGAACATGCATGATGCCTTTTTGACTTTAGACCATAATGGTTTTATCGTTTCTTCAAATAAGGCGGGCAAAAAAATGCTCGGTTATGGAGAAGAAGAAGAGCCTTTAATCAATGTAGCAGATATTGTACATCCAGAAGATAAAGAGCGATCTTCCCTTTATTTTCAAAAGCTAATGAAAGATGGATTTTATAAAGGTTACGAAGGTCGGGTTTTTAAAAAAAATGGGGATGTCATTTATGTACAAGTAAATTCTCAAGCCATACACATTGATGGAGAATTTGCAGGCTCACTAGATGTAGTGCGAGATATTACCATGCAAAAAGAACTCAATCAGATTAATCTAACCAACAAATTATTATTAGAAGAGATAATAAATACTTCCTTGGATGCAGTCATTAATATTGACGAATCCTCTACCATAACCGAATGGAATAAACAAGCTGAAATCGTTTTTGGTTATTCTAGAAAAGAAGCAATGGGCGCTAAGCTTTCTGATCTAATTATTCCAAAAGCATATAGAGAAGGACATAAAAAAGGGATGACCCGTTTTTTAACAACCGGAGAAATGCGGGTTTTAAATAAGCGTATTGAAATCACAGCCATCAATAGAGAAGAAGAAGAGTTTCCTATAGAATTGAGTATTAGTCCGATTAAAATAGATGATCAATTTCTATTTAGTGCATTCATAAGAGATATTTCAGATCGGAAAAAAGCAGAGAACGACTTATTAAAAGCAAAGCAAGAAGCCGATGATGCACGCTTAGCAGAACAACAATTTTTGGCCAATATGAGCCATGAAATTCGTACTCCAATGAATGCCGTTATTGGTATGATTCATTTGCTCTTTGAAACTTCTCCAAGAGAAGATCAAATTGAATATTTAGATGCTTTACAATTTTCTGCGGATAGTCTCATGGGTATTATTACTAATATTTTAGACCTTTCTAAAATAGAAGCCGAGGAAATAGAATTTGACGATCGTCCTTTTAATTTAGAAAGTCTGCTTCATTCCTTAAAATCAACCTTTCAATTTAAAGTGCGCGATAAGTCGGTGAGTGTAATCGCGGAGATTGATCCAAAGATAGATAAATTACTTTCGGGCGATCCTTCGCGATTAAATCAGATATTGACTAATCTACTAGGCAATGCTAGCAAATTTACCAATAGAGGTACGATTGGGGTTAATGCGGTACTTTTGGAAGAAAATGAAAAAGAAATCAACATACGATTTGACGTACACGATACAGGAGTAGGTATTCCTAAAGACAAACAAGAAATAATTTTCAAAAATTTTAAACAATTAAACAAAGGCATAAGTACTAAATACAGTGGAACAGGATTAGGTTTAGCTATTGTCAAACAGTTGGTGGAATTGCAAGGAGGAAAAATCACTGTGCAAAGTACCGTTGGAAAAGGTTCTGTTTTTTCTTTCGAAATTCCATTTAAGAATTCAAATATTTTAATTTCTGAAAATTTAGAAAAAGAAGATATAAGAGAAAATTCAGATCATCTTTTAGAAGGTATTCATATACTTGTAGCGGAAGACAATGCGATGAATCAAAAACTAATTCGTAAAATATTAGAGATTTGGAAATGTCCTTACCAAATCGTTAATGATGGCTTGGAAGCTATTGAAATGGTAAAAAAGGAAAAGTTCGATCTCATTTTAATGGATATTCACATGCCTAATTTAGATGGATGTGAGACGGCGATAAAGATTCGGAATAATGTAGATAATTCCAATCATGGAATTCCAATTATTGCGTTGACTGCTGCCGCACTTTTAGATGAGCGTAAACGTGTTTTTGAAGCTGGGATGAATGAATTCATTACGAAACCATTTTCCCCAAAACAATTAAAAAAAGCTATTTTCAAAAGTTTAGACATCCATGAACCGATGTCTAATGAATTAATCGGACAAGGGCAAAGCAAAATTGGAATTGACCTCAATTATCTAAAAGAATTGAGTGGTAACGATCCTACATTCATCAAAGAGATGATACATATGTTTTTAGATCAGATGCCTGAATCTATGGAAGAAATTTTACTTACTTTTGCAAAAGATGATTTTGAATCGGTCTATAAACTTGCTCATAAAATGAAATCCAACTATATGATGATGGGGATGAAATCGCAAGAAAAAAATACGATTATCATTGAACGATTAGCTAAAAAAAATCAACCTATAAAAGAAGAAATTGAACCTTTAAT
>JAHDCJ010000127.1 GCA_020629935.1 Saprospiraceae bacterium
AATAGTTGCTCTTTTTTTAACACATTTATTTGAAAATGGAAGTAGTCAAATGGCAGCTTTAGAACAAACCCCACACGATCTTGCGACTTATATTCTAGCAAAATCTAAAGGCTTCCTTATGAATTGGAACCTTCAACTCTCCAATGAATTCTTAACCATTATCCCCAATGATCTATCTATTTTCAACATGGATTATGGCAAAGATGAATTGGTCAACAACCAGCCCATTTTGACTAATTTCGAAAAAGAATTCTTAAACCAATTTTATAGAAAAAAACATAAAATTGAAAATAGTTCAGAACTTGGAAATACAATTATGCAAATCGATGACTTGGCTTGTTTTGTAAATACATCTGAAGATATCATCAATAAAAAACTAATATTAGGTACGCTTTCCACTACAAAGCATGTAGCGAAATTTTGGCATCAAGTAGCCAATACTGAAGGCCATTATATCAATGATAAAAGAAGAGATATTATTTGGTGGAATTTAGTACACCAAAGCGCAAAAGCATATTTAATTAGTGGCCTTTATGGCGCTTGTGCTATCGGAGTAAGTAGTTCCATTTACTAAAAACAATTTAAAGAAATATAAATAGGGTATCATAAATTAAGGGATTTATGATCATGGCTTTTCTCAAAGGAGAAAGGCCATATTTTTTATTCCCCAACAATAGGAATATTCCCATTCGTCAACCAACGCTTCAATAAGATTTCATTTTGACTAATCGAACCAATCACGAAAATATCCGAATGACTTATCGCTGTTGATGCTAATACTTTTTCTTTAACCACCCCATTACAAGGATACCATTCATAATTGGAATGAATAAAATATACTTCTTGATTTTTTTTCTCAATAAAACCCACATGGCTGGTTAAACCAACCACATAAAGTCCATCATCTTGTGTTTTGAAATAAGCTAACATTTGTTCAATCGTGCTCAACGTTTTGGCTTTTTCATTTACACATAAACTTTTAACAATATTCGCTGCTGCCTGTTGAGCCAATTTGTATCTATTGAGTTTAAACCCAATTTGCTTTAAGGGAGTAGAAACAAAATATCCACAAGCCACTACCCCATCTCTTGGCTTGGCCGTATACCCATTAAAATCCCAAATAGTACCATACCAAAAAGGAAAAATTTCTTCTACTAAAATATGGTGCAAACTATCTCCTATCATTTCTAAAGCTTTCACTTTATCGTTGGCCCCTTGATAGGTTTGGGAAAGTTGAATACGTCGTTTTTCTACATGCGCTAATCTACGTAAATATGCTTCTTGATGTGTTGCTAAATCTACCGCAGGCGGACAATCTTGTACGGGTTCTTTTTTAATTTGCGACGCAACAGAATCTTGCATCATGGAATTTTCATCTGATGAAATGGTAGACGAATTACATGAAAAAAGATGAAGCAAAACGATAAATCCTAAAAAAATCCATTTCATTTATTAATAACGTTTTTTATTAATCTCCTATTGTCCCCAATAAAAAAAGCCCGGATTACTCCGGGCCAGTAAATCTATAAGCCGAATCCTGTCATCCCAGTAAACTGGAATGTTCTATCATTTATCTGGGCCAATCCTCACGAATTGGCTCTATCTGCCTACCCCTCTTGATTTCTCCGAAGAGACAATGAAGCGAGCAACTTCAAGCAGAACATGTCTGCATCAAGATATACGTAGCATTTCAACCCACAAGGTTTATCCGCCCCCAAGGTTGCCCATAGGAACCGTGCGCTCTTACCGCACATTTTCACCCTTACTCTAGTAAACTAAAGCGGTTATTTTCTGCGACACTTGCTGTCTCCTTCCCGTCGCCCGGAAGGAGCCCACCCGTTAGGTGGTGTGGTGCTCTACGTTGTTCGGACTTTCCTCACCCTATAAAAGTAGGGAGCGATAGAACGATTTACTTTTTTCTTTGTTTAACATTCAACAGTAAAATGCAAATATAGGTTCATTCCTATAAAATGAAAGCGAATCTTTAAAGATGTTTATAAAGTATATCTATGTTAGAAGATAAATGCTTGGTAGTCAATAGGAAATTGTTTTTAGTTTCGCAGCAATAGTTAAGCTTAGAAAAAAGCCAAAGTAGTTGGATGCCAAGGATTTGCCGATCTATAACATTATACCCTAAAATACACATCTCAGTTTAAAATTGATCTAAATAATAGAATAGACCTTAATTTATTGCATTTTAAGCCCGAAAAAGAATATTTTTGGGATGTACATTTTTTGTTAAAATTTCAAAATTCAACCTGTTTATATGAACTGGTTAATGACTTTCTTAAAATCTTCCTTAGGCCAAAAGCTTGTAATGAGCCTTACTGGTCTATTCCTGATTAGTTTCCTTTTGATTCACTTATTAGGAAATCTAGCTTTATTGAAACCTGATGGCGGGGTTGCTTTTAATCTCTATACTGAGTTTATGAGCAATAATCCTTTAATTCAATTGGTGTCAAAGCTCTTGTATTTTTCTATTTTACTTCATGCAATTCAAGGTATTATCATTTACTTTTCTAATCGTAGTGCGAAAGGACAACGATATGCAGTAAAAACTAGCAAAAATACTTCCTTTGCATCAAGAAATATGGCTCTCCTTGGAACATTGATCCTAGCCTTTATCTTTTTGCATATGGGTGATTTCTGGTACAACCTAAAATTTAATCCAGAAAGTATTCCAATGGTAACTATTGACGGTGTTCAATATAAAGATGCTTATCATAAAGTAGTCACGTCTTTTAGCAATCCACTCATTGTTGGAGCTTATCTAATTGGTGTGCTTACCTTAGGACTTCACCTATGGCATGGATTTCAAAGTGCATTCCAAACTTTAGGCTTGAACCACAGCAAGTATACGCCAATTATACAAAGTACTGGTCGAATCTTTTCTGTCCTCATTACCATAGGATTTGCAATGATTCCTGCGATCATCTTTTTTAAAAATATGTAATTAATTTTTTCTCGTAAAAATAAGAAATCTCGTTTATGAAACTAGATTCTAAAATACCTAAAGGCGAACTCGCCGAAAAATGGACGAAGTACCGTGGAACCATGAATCTCGTGGCTCCAAACAATAAACGTCGTATTGAAATTATTGTGGTCGGTACAGGTTTAGCTGGTGCTTCGGCAGCAGCTACCTTAGGCGAACTAGGCTATAAAGTAAAAGCGTTTACTTTCCATGATAGCCCTCGTAGAGCACACAGTATCGCTGCACAAGGAGGAATCAACGCCGCTAAAAACTACCAAAACGATGGTGATAGTGTATATCGTTTATTTTATGATACGGTAAAAGGAGGCGATTATCGTTCTAGAGAAGCCAATGTGCATCGTTTGGCTGAAGTGAGTCGAAATATTATTGACCAATGTGTCGCTCAAGCCGTACCTTTTGCAAGAGAATATGGTGGACTTTTAGCCAATCGATCTTTTGGAGGTGTTCAGGTGTCTCGTACCTTTTATGCTAGAGGCCAAACTGGACAACAATTGTTGCTAGGGGCCTATCAAGCCTTATCTCGTCAAATTTCTAGAGGTAGTGTAACTATGTACAACCGACATGAGATGCTCGATCTAGTAAAAATCGACGGAAAAGCTAGAGGTATTATTGCTAGAAATTTATTAACTGGTGAAATCGAAAAACATGCAGCCCACTGTGTCGTTTTAGCTACAGGAGGATATGGAAACGTATTTTACTTGTCTACTAACGCGATGGGATCCAATGTAACCGCTGCTTGGCGTGCCGTTTCTAAAGGGGCATTAATGGCGAATCCTTGTTATACACAAATTCACCCAACTTGTATCCCTGTTTCTGGTGAATATCAATCGAAATTGACCTTAATGTCTGAATCGCTTCGAAATGATGGTCGAGTTTGGGTACCTAAGAAAAAAGAAGATGTCATGGCCATCCGTGAAGGACGCAAAAATGGAAATGATATTGCAGAAGATGATCGAGATTATTACCTAGAAAGAAGATATCCTGCCTTTGGAAATTTAGTTCCGCGTGATGTAGCTTCTAGAGCGGCTAAAACCGCTTGTGATGAAGGACATGGCGTAAATTCTACAGGTTTAGCGGTATTCTTAGATTTCGCATCAGCGATCGAACGTTATGGAAAATCCGAAGCCCATTCTCAAGGAATTGAAAATGCAAGCAGCGCAAAAATTAAAGAACTAGGAGAAGCTGTAGTAGAAGCGAAGTATGGTAATCTTTTCGAAATGTATGAAAAAATTACAGGAGAAAATCCTTATAAAATGCCAATGAAAATCTACCCTGCGGTGCATTATACCATGGGCGGTTTATGGGTAGATTATAATCTAGAAACCAATGTACCTGGACTTTTTGCTTTAGGAGAATGTAACTTCTCTGATCATGGAGCTAACCGTTTAGGAGCTTCTGCATTAATGCAGGGCTTAGCTGATGGTTACTTCGTTATTCCTTATACTATTGGCCAATTCCTTTCAAAAGAAATTCGAACACCGCAGATTGATCATAATGATCCCGCATTTAACCATGCAGCAAAAGAAACAGAAGCTCGAATTGATAAATTATTAGGCGTTAAAGGAAACCAATCTGTAGAAAGTTTCCACAGACGATTAGGAAAAATCATGTGGGAATATTGTGGAATGGCTCGAAATAAAGAAGGTTTAGAAAAAGGTAGAAAAATGATCCAAGATCTCAGAAAAGAGTTTTGGGGAGATGTCTTCGTACCAGGTACTTCTAAAGAATTTAATCCTGAATTAGAAAAAGCATTACGTGTAGCTGATTTCTTAGAAATGGGCGAATTGATGATTGTCGATGCGCATGACCGTAACGAATCTTGTGGTGGCCACTTCCGTACCGAATACCGCTCTGCCGAAGGAGAAGCAGAACGTAATGATGAAGATTACAAATATGTAGCCGCATGGGCTTGGATCAACGATGGAGATCCAGTCTTGCACAAAGAAGAATTAGAATTTAATAATATTGAATTGAAAACTCGATCTTATAAATAATATAGCATATGAAGCTTAAGTTAAAAGTTTGGAGACAAAAAAACGCTAAGGACAAAGGACAATTTGAACTCTTCGACATCGAAGCTAGCGAACACATGTCATTCCTTGAAATGATGGATGTTTTAAATGAACAACTCATTGAAAAAAAGAAAGAACCTGTAGCTTTTGAGCATGATTGTAGAGAAGGTATTTGTGGTGCTTGTAGTATGGTGATTAACGGCCAACCACACGGCCCACAACAAGGGACAACCACTTGTCAATTACATATGCGTCATTTTAAAGATGGAGACACGATTGCAGTAGAACCTTGGAGAGCAAAAGCATTTCCTATTATTAAAGATTTAGTAGTGGATCGTTCCGCTTTTGATCATATTATTCAAGCAGGTGGTTTTGTTTCTGTAAACACAGGACAAGCGCAAGATGGGAATGCCATTCCTATTGAAAAAACACAAGCGTCCAAAGCTTTTGATGCTGCCGCTTGTATTGGTTGTGGTGCCTGTGTAGCGGCTTGTCCTAATGCCTCTGCCATGTTGTTTACTGCGGCTAAAATTGCTCACTTAGGTTTAATGCCTCAGGGTAAAATAGAAGAAAACCAACGCGTATTGAGTATGGTAAAGAAAATGGACGATGAAGGCTTTGGAAAATGCTCAAATACTGGCGCATGCGAAGTAGAATGTCCAAAAGAGATTTCCATTGCGAATATTGCACGAATGAACAGAAAATACATGGCGGCCACCTTGGCTTCCGATAAGAAATAGTAAAATACATCATTTTGTAAGGGGCTTCTTTTTCAAGGAGCCCCTTTTTTTATTTTGGTCGTTATTTTTATTACCTTAGCTTCAAACCATCAAGCTAAAGAAATGACCAAAAAGACTAAGAAAACTAAATCTCCAAAGAAGGGGCAAGTTCGCCAAACGCCAAGAAAGAAAGTAGCCGAAAAACCAGCTTTTTCTTGGGACAATCCGATTTTCGTGATTGTTGGACTGGCGGCAATTTTTCTCCTCGTATTTTTTATTCGATTACAATTTCTAGAAATTCCAATGGAACGGGATGAAGGGATTTATACCTATACGGGGAAATTAGTTCTACAAGGAAAAACGCCGTATTTAGATTTTTATGAACAGCGTTTTCCAGGTACTTTTTATTTCTATGCTATTATTGTGATGTTCTTTGGAAGTAGTTTAAAAGGCGTGGCATTTGGCTTTTTGTTGGTTAATTTAGGTACTATCTTTTTGCTTTACCTTTTAGGCAAACGACTTTTTGATGATTTAGCTGGTTTAGTAGCGGGTGGTTCTTTTGCTTTATTATCTATGACTCAAGCGGCTTCTGGTTTCACTAGGCAATCTGAGCATCTAGTCACCCTCTTCGTTGTCGCTGGTTTATTACTTTTAGTACAGGCTTTAAAGTCAGAAAGAAAGCTTCATTTTTTGCTTTCTGGTATGTTCTTTTGCTTTGCTTTCCTTACAAAGACCAATGGTTTATTCTTCATATTACTAGGTGGTTTTTCTGTACTGATTTATTATTTAGCAGGAGAAAAACCCATTGATTTCAAAAAAATGATCCTCAATGCCACTTGGTATTCTCTTGGCGTTTTTGGAACCTTTGGTATCCTTTGTTTACTGATGTTATTACAAGGTGCATTAGGGGAAATGTTTTATTGGGCAGTAGAATTTCCTAGAGCTTATGTGTCTACCTTATCTTTTGATAAAGGTATGGAATTATTTTGGAATGCTTGGGGCAAAATATCTGCCGCTACACTACCCTTTTGGATTTTTGGTTTTGTTGGCATTGGAGCTTTATTTTTCACTAAAACAGCTTTATATAAAAAAATATGGATGCCCGTATGGATTTTCTTTGCGTGCATGAGTATCACCCCAGGAATGTACTTCTATGGACACTATTGGTTAATGATTATGCCAATCCTTGCGATACTTTGTGGAGCATCGGTTTATGCCGCAAAAGAACTGCTAAAAGGAGTAAATCCTATGGTTGGTCTGTTTGTGCCAGCCATCTTATTTTTAGGCATCATGTTTCATAATATTGGTCAACATAGCGGGTATTATTTTAGTCCAAACTATGATAATATCATGTTGCAAACTTATGGAACAAACCCATTTCCTGAATCGAAGAAGTTAGGTGATTTTATTGCGACTAGAAGTCAACCAGGTGATGAAGTTGTCCTTTTTGGATCAGAACCTCAAGTGTATTTATACTCGGGTTGTGAAGCACCAAATAAACACATGTATTTTAGTTACTTAGTTCAAGATACCACCAAGACCAATGCGGTACAATGGCAAGAAGAATTTAAACAAGATTTAAGCGCAGAACCACCTAGGTTTTTAGTCTTTTTCAATCATGGAATATCATTATTAGTACAACAAAATGCTAAACGGGATTTATTTACTTGGGTCAATGGGTTTATTCAACAAAACAATTATAGAAAAATTGGAACGGTAGATATGTTAGCTCCTGGTCAATCCAATTATATATTTGATCAAGATCAGGTGAATACTTATCAAGCGAAAGGGCAGCAAAATATTGATATTTTTGAAAGGTTTCAACAATAAACATGCAATATAAAGAACCACATTATATTCCATTTAATCGATTTGGAGAGCCACCAATTGGTTATCTAACCGTAGCTGAAAATCCTGATTTACCCTTTGAGGTAAAACGAATGTTTTGGACCTATTATACTCCAGAACAAGTAGTACGTGGTAGACATGCTCACCATGAAACAGAAATGATTTTAGTGGCTGTAGCAGGACGAATTATTGTTACTACCGAAGATCGAGATGGAATGATTCAAACCTTTCCTTTAGAGAAACCTAATGAAGGACTTTATATTCCACCTTATAGCTGGCATACCATGCAATATTCACATAATGCAGTCCAATTGGTCTTATGTTCGACCACTTATGATGAAGCCGATTATATTCGAGATTATGAAGCCTTTAAGAATTTATAATTTACTTGATGATGATAAAGGAACTCGTAGGAACAAAAACTAAGATTCGAAAGGTAACCATAGCCGATGCCGAAGCGATTATTGCTTTACGAAATGATCCAAAGAACAATCGTTTTCTATCTAGTCAGGAAGCACTAAAAGTAGAAGATCAAATCCATTGGATACAATCTCAAGAAAATTTAGAAGATAGTATTAACTTTTCTATTTGTGATTTAGAAAATCAAGTGAAGGGTACTATTTCTTTGTATAATAAAAAAGAAGGAAAGGCTGAATTTGGTCGTTTTATATGTACCAACAGCCTACTAGCCATAGAATCAGAATTTTTGCTTTTACAATTTGGTTTCCAACATTGGGGACTTGAAGCTATTTATTGTAGAACACTCAAAAAAAATAAAAAGGTTTGGAAGCAACATACTCGCTATGGCTTTAGTTTATTAGGAGAAGATATGGATGAACGCATACAAGAGACGGTCATGGTTCAAGAAATCACTTCTTCAGCGTTTGATGCTTTTGATTATGGATTCATCCAAAAATTACTCCAACGTTTTTAGTTTTAATATCAATGAAAGACCTCCTTTTCCATCATAGTGGCTTTGTCATAAAGGATTTAGCAAAGTATGAAAAACGGCTTATTTTTTCCGAAAAAATAAAAGAGATTATTGATCCTATTCAAGAAGCTAAACTTGCTTTATATGATCATTTTGGTGCTGGATATATTGAATTAATCCAACCCTTATCTGAAGATGCATTTACTTATAACTTTTTAGATAAGACTGGTGGAGGATTCCATCATTTCTGTTATGAAATTGCTTCAAAAAGCCAATTAGATGAAGTGGTTGCCAAGTATCGACTCCTTTTTATTCGAGGTCCTTTGGAAGCAGTACTTTTTGATAAAAAAAAGGTGTATTTTTACTATACACGAAATCGCCAAATTGTAGAATTTCTAGTAAATGAATAAACTCAAGGTTTGCATATTAAGTAATATTACATTTGATTTAATCAAAAAACAATGGACTAAATCTTCTGAAATTGAATCGGTAGATTATCGTTTTGATTCTATTATTCCATCCTTGATTAATCCAGATGATGTCATACGATCTGCTGATTTTGTAGTCGTTCACCTCGATGCTTTTTTCCATAAACCGTCTAATGAAGAGTTGAAACAAGTACTAGAAACGGTTCTACAATTTGCACAAAATAATACTACACGCGTCTTATTGTCGAACATGTTACATGCATTTCCTGGAAGTAATTTACAACAACATCTTGGCGACTTTATACACCTTGCTCATCTAGAACCTACCCTATCTACATTAAAGGCTTGTCCGAATGTATTTTTCTACGATGTCCAACAATGTATTATGACATTTGGAATGGAAGATGCCTATAATTTTCGACTAGGTCATTTATACCAAATGCCTTATAAAAAACCAGTGCTTAAAGCGCTCGCTTCTCTCATTTATGAACAAATGGTATTCCTTAGCCAAGAAGAAAAGAAAGTAATTATTTTAGACTGTGATAATACCCTGTGGCGCGGAGTTATTGGCGAGGATGGCTTAGAAGGAATTGCTTGTGATAATACGGAAAAAGGAATATTCCATTTGCATTTACAACGCTTTCTAAAACAGAAAAAAGAAGAGGGATTCTTACTTTGTTTATGCTCAAAAAATAATGAGGCCGATGCAAAAGAAGCCTTTGACGAATTGCATATGCCATTAAAATGGGAAGACTTTGTAATAAAGAAAGTAAATTGGGAAGCTAAAGTTCAAAATATAAAATCGATAGCTGATGAACTAAACTTAGGAATTAATTCGTTCATTTTTCTAGATGATAGCGATTTTGAAACCGGTTCTGTAGCAGAATATTTACCTGAAGTGCGCGTTTTTCAAATTGATGGGCATTATAAATCATTGCTTGATTTGATGAATGCTTTTTGTTTTAAAAGAAAAAATGTACTTGCAGCAGATGCCCAAAAGACTAAAAACTATTTACAAGAACAACAACGAAATAATATAAAAGACCAAACGGGTTCTATTGCAGATTATATCGCGAGTTTGGAAATACAATTGGATTTATATGTGAATGAGGAACAACACCTCACTCGTTTAGCCCAAATGACAGGTAAAACCAACCAATTTAATTTCAATAAAGAAGCATTTGAAATTAAAGATTTAGAAGCCTTTATTGCCAAAGGAGATCGGATTTATGGGCTCAAGGTAGCAGATAAATTTGGCGATTATGGAATAGTTGGCTTTGCTTTTGCAGAAATAGAAGAAGAACAGACGAGACTTAGAAATTTTTTATTAAGTTGTCGTGCTTTAGGCCGAGGTATTGAAGATCAATTTTTTGAATTGATAAAAGCCGATTTGGCCAAAAATGGAAAGACCATTGACACTATCACTTTTCAAGTAACAGAACGCAATGTGCCTGCCCAAAAATATTATGAAAATTTAAAGATTACACCTTAATGGAAATCAACTTAAGCAATTTACAGGACGTCTTCAATGAAACCTTTGATGATTGTCCGACCTTAACCTTAGAAACCACAAAAGAAGATATCGACTCTTGGGATTCCATCAATCATCTCAATTTAATTTTAGAATTAGAAGATCGTTTTGATGTGGAACTAACCACTGAAGAAATTGAATCTTTAGATACTGTACAAAAAATAATGGACGTACTCCAATCAAAATAATATCCATGAAAAATAAAGAAACGACTAGCGAAGCCAGTTATAATGAAGTCCAAAATGCCAAAGATCATAAGGTAAGAAACTCCCTTGCCGAACTAATGGAAATTTCGCCTGTACCTAAGGAAGAATATCTTCAAAACTTAGGTTTATTTATGGACAGAAGATCCCTTTCAAGATATTTATTTATCCATCAATTGTATCAAAAAATACTTGATGTACATGGAGTCATCTTTGAATTTGGTGTTCGTTTCGGACAAAACTTATCTTTGTTCACTAGCTTTAGAGGGATCTTAGAGCCTTTCAATCACAATAGAAAAATTGTAGGCTTTGATACTTTTGAAGGATTTCCTTCTGTACATAAAAAAGATGGTGCTGGTCATAAAGAAGGAGACTTTGCGGTACCCGAAAAGTATGAAGATTATTTAGATAATCTATTACAAGTACATGAACAAATGGCCCCTATTCCTTCTGTTAAAAAGTTTGAATTAGTAAAAGGAGATGTTTCTTTAACCTTACCCGAATATCTAGAGCGGAATCAACAAACGATTGTATCTTTAGCCTACTTTGATTTAGATATTTATCAACCTACTTTAGATTGTTTGAAAAATATTAAACCCTATTTGACTAAAGGATCAGTACTTGTTTTTGATGAATTAAATGATGCGAATTGGCCTGGAGAAACCGTCGCTTTACGCGAAGCTTTTGGATTAAATAATTTTAAAATTTGTCGTTCTCCTTATCGAGGCACTGCGGCTTATTTAGTTTTTGAATAATAGAATATGTCAAATCACGTAGAAGAATTATCGGATTGGTATTTAAAGAATTTATTGGAACTTGATAATAAATTGATTTACTATCGTTACAAAACGACTAAGGCACATTTTGTAGGAAAAACGGCCTTAGAAATGGGGCCTTCCACAGGCGTAATGACCACCAAATTAGTAGATGATTTTGAGCAATTAGATTTGGTCGATGGTTCCTCTACGCTATTAGATACGATTCCTGAATATCCTAATGTGCGAAAATTTTGTTCTTTATTTGAAACCTTTGAACCTGAGATAAAATATGATACGATTATTATGGATCATGTGTTGGAACATTTAGAGTCGCCAGTAGAAGTGTTACAAAAAATAAAATCTTGGCTTAAGCCAGAAGGTGTTTTTATAGTAGGTGTTCCCAATGCGAAATCCTTTCATCGATTAGCCGCAGTAAAGATGGGTTTATTGAAAAGTGAATATGAGTTGAATAGTCGTGATATTGCGTTGGGTCATCACCGAGTGTATGATATGGAAAGCCTTCAAAAAGATTTAACCGAAGGAGGTTTTAACATTGAGCAGACTGGAGGCGTATTTTTAAAGCCTTTATCCAATGGACAAATTCAACGCGATTGGACGGATGAAATGATTGAAGGTTTTTATCAACTCGGTTTTGATTATCCTGCCTCTTGTGCAGAAATTTATGCAGTTTGTAAGGTTTAATATTCATGGCAAAAGTATCCTTTATCATCCCTTGTTATTATAATGCAGAGAATATTCCTGTAACGGGCCCTGCATTGATAGAAAATGAATCTTTGTTTGAAGAAGGAACCGAATTGGAGTATGTAATGATCGATGATGGATCTAAAGATGGAACCTTTGAGGCTTTACAAAATTTTCAAAAAAAATATCCTGACAAAGTTAAAATCCTTAAACTAGCCAAGAATGTAGGATCGCATTATGCGGTACTCGCAGGAATGAAATATGCCACAGGAGATTGTTGTGTCATATTAGCCGCTGATTTGCAAGATCCACCAGAATTAATTCCAAAGATGTATGCCTATTGGCAAAAGGGATTTAAATTAGTCATTGCCAATCGGGAGCAAAGAGATGAAGGAATATTTCAAAAATTATTTGCAGGTGTTTATCATCGAATGATTAAACGATTTGCTATTAGTAATATTCCTCAAGGCGGTTTTGATTTGATGCTTTTTGACCAACAATTGAGAAAAGAAGCGGTAGAGATCAACGAAAAAAATACCAGCATCACTTATCTTTTAGCATGGCTAGGATATGATTATGTCAATATTCCTTATGTCCGACGTAAGCGCGAAATTGGAAAATCTAGATGGACCTTTCGAAAAAAGCTAAAGCTATTTATTGATGCTTTCGTTTCTTTTTCATTCTTCCCAATCCGTTTAATTTCTACCATGGGATTAGTGATGGGACTGATTGCTTTAGTTTATGGCATTGTAGTCATTACCAAAAGTATGTTTGGCAGTATCCCTGTAGAAGGCTGGTCTAGTTTAATGGTTGTATTGCTATTTGTCTCTTCCTTTCAAATGATTGCTTTAGGAATCATAGGTGAATATGTATGGAGAACCTTAGATGAATCTCGCAATCGCCCCAACTATTCTGTAGATCAATTAATAGATGAAACCAATGAATAAACGAACGATTAAATACCTAAGTTTCGATTATATCAATACAGAGCTTAGAGAAGAACTTATTGCGAGTTTTACCAAAGGACTCGATAGTCAATGGTACATTTTAGGTAGTCAAGTTACTCAATTCGAAGAAGAATGGGCAGCTTGGAATCAAAGCAAATATGCGATTGGTGTAGCTAGTGGTTTAGATGCGATTATCATTGCCCTTCGTTGTTTAGACATTGGATCTGGAGATGAAGTTATCGTTCCTTCCAACACGTACATCGCTTCTGTAATGGCGGTCACGATGGTAGGAGCAACACCAATTTTTGTAGAACCCAATCCAGATACATTTAATATAGACCCCAATAAAATTGAGGCAAAGATTACAGCAAAAACCAAGGCAATTATTCCAGTTCATCTTTATGGACAAATTTCAGAAATGGAAGCCATTATGACAATTGCTGAAAAGCACAATTTATTTGTAGTAGAAGATAATGCACAATCCCAAGGCAGTTTGTGTAATGGTAAAATTGCAGGTAGTTTTGGACATATGAATGCGACTAGCTTTTATCCTGGAAAAAATATTGGTGCTCTAGGAGATGGAGGCGCGATCACTACCAATGATGAAGCGCTCTACCATAAAGCTAGAATGTATCGAAATTACGGGTCGGAAAAAAAATATCATAATACAGTAATTGGTTATAATTCAAGACTAGATGAAATACAGGCAGGATTACTTTCTGTCAAAATGAAAAAATTAGATACTTGGAACATTCAACGTCAGGAGGTCGCACAATGGTATGATCAAGCACTTGCAAATATCAATGAAATTCAAAGCCCTAGAATAGCACCAAATATCCAGTCGGTTTACCATATTTATCCAGTTCAAGTAAAACAGCGAGAAGCACTACAAAGCTTCTTGAAATCCAATGGTGTTCATACGTTAATTCATTATCCAATACCTACTCATCTTTCAGAAGCCTATCAATATTTAGGATATCAATCAGGAGATTTTCCAATTGCAGAACAGATAGCAAAACAAGAATTAAGTCTTCCTATTTACCCAGGATTAACCCAAGAAGACATCCATTATATTGCTGATTTAATACGTCAATTTTATAGTAAATAAAAAAAGCCGAAAATCAAGATTTTGATTTTCGGCTTAAATATTTTATTGGATAAAATTAACTTAGATTATCTTTAATTTCATCAGCTCCATCCTTTAAGTCTTCTTCCGTTTGATCCATTTTATTCTGTAATTCATCTTTCCCTTTATCAAAAGAACTTTTGAAGCCAGAAAGTGCATCTTTGGCATCATCAACTAAAGCGCCAAATCCTCCAGCGGCTTTATCTTTTAGATCACCTGTCTTATCGACTACTCCATCTTTCGCATCTCCTAATTTCTCCCCTGCTTTATTTACTAGATTCCCTGCGCCGTCTTTTACGTCGCCTGCTTTTTCTACTACGGCATCTTTCGCATCTCCTAATTTCTCCCCTGCTTTGTTTACTAAATTCCCAGCGCCATCTTTTACGTCGCCTGCTTTTTCTACTACGGCATCTTTCGCATCACCTAATTTCT
>JAHDCJ010000010.1:0-18245 GCA_020629935.1 Saprospiraceae bacterium
GTAACTGTCAAATTATACGTTCCAGACATTGCATTTTGGATCGTATCTAATGTATGTCCATCATCCCACATATAGGTAAGTAATCCAGTACCACCTGAGGCATTTACATCAATAAAACCATCTATTGAACTTGAGCAAGAGGGGTCTATTGTTTCATCAATAGTTATGTTAATTGGAGTTGGTTGAGATATATCTACACAAGCAGTTGATGCACATGTAAAAGCATCCGTTACAGTTACGCAATACTGTCCTGGAATAAGATTAGAAATAGTAGGTGTACTCCCTCCATTGGACCATGAATAGGTAAATGGTGCAGAAAAGCCACCTGTATGATTGGCCGTTGCAGTTCCATCGCCGGCACCATTACAAGTTACATTCGTACTACTTTGAATAAATGCAGATATCCCACCTCCAACGCCAACAATTCCAGACTCAATAGATGTACATACCGCTCCACTTCCATGGGTTACAGTTACAGTAACTGTATAAGTTCCTGGAGCTAAGCCATTTGCTGTACTCCCTGTTTGAGATGAAGGATCATCCCATTGATAAGTTACTCCTGGACCAGGAGGATAGGTTGCAGTAGCAGAACCATTATTACCACAATTTGCATCATTTGTATTTACTGTAAATGTAGGAGGTGTTTCTACTGTTACTGTAAAAGGAACGACTGCAGGACAAACTCTAAGTCCTGAAAAGTCGTCTTCATAAACTGTTGCATAGTATGTTGTTGTAACATTTGGAGTTACCTCTACCACTCCAGAAGATATTACTGTTAAATTAGTCATAGGCGACCATTCTACTAAATCACCACTATGTAAAAGAGTAAAAGTTGCTGTTTCGCCAAGACATACTGCTTGATTTCCAGTAGGAATTGCAGTAGGTATATCATCGACGTGCAAAATTATTGCCACTTCTGGAGATCGACCACAACAATCCGTATCTACATCCAATGTAATATCATAAGTACCAGGTGTATTAAATGGTCCTAAATTATTTGATTGATTTGATGGATTTACTACTGCACCATCAAAACCCCAATTATAAGAATCAGCAACAACAGAAGTTGAGAAAGTTGCGGTTTCTCCTTGGCATATTTGATATACACCTGGAGAAACTAGTGTAGCATTTGTAATAATATCTGGAGCTAAGCCTCCATCTAAAACTACATTATGAAAATCTTCATAAGTATTTGAACCATTAATTATATCTTTTCTTCCAGTAGATCCATATTGTGTAACAACAGATGCTCCTGAAGGACTCAACGGAGATGCTCCAGCACCTAAGTTCCATGAACTATTTGGACCTGTAAAAGTTGTATTTGTCATTGTACAGTTAATGTTATCAACTGTAATGGTCGGCTGGCCTGCCAAATTAAAAGTAGTTACTGAAGACGCAAGACCAGTTCCTCCACCAAAGAATAAAGCTAATCCCTGACCTGCTCGACCACTTCCACCATTTCCGCCTCTTCCACCATTTCCGCCATTTCCGCCATTTCCGCCACAACCCACTTCAAAATCTCCGAGCGTATCTGATCCACCAGCACCGCCAAGACCTCCTGTGCCTCCTGTGCCTCCTGCGCCTCCTGCGCCTCCTGCACCAGCAGAACCATTTGCCAAATTACTTTGGACAAAATTACCATTTGCTCCATTAGTAATAATATATACTCCATAGGAGCTTCCACCGCCCCAGCCTCCAGTACCTCTAGCTCCTCCTTGGCCGCCACCGCCGCCGCCGCCGCCACCAGCACCACCACCATCTGTACAGAGTAACCCACCTTCACCAGCACCACCACCACCACCACGACCTCCACTACCTCCTTGACCATCTGTACCATTTGTACCTACTCCTCCTGGATTCCAAAATCCAAGAACATGTCCACCCGCAGAGCCTAATCCACCATTAGTTCCATTTATACCACTATTTCCAGAAGCACCATTATCTCCACTTAAAGTTGCATTACAAGAACTTATCACATTATTACAACCACTTTCTACTCCGTTTTGTCCACCACCAGTTGTAGAGGTTCCCCCAAAATTAGCTCCTCCAATACCACCATCACCTCCATTTCTATCTTCCTGACCTCCAGAGGCACCACCGCCACCACCACCACCAGCTCGATAGTTTGGTGCCGCACCACCTGCATTACCATTGTCTCCATTAGAGCAACAACCTGGATTACCTACTCCAGTTCCTCCAGCTCCTCCAGGACCTGCCCCAGCGGATCCGTTACCACCTGATCCTTCATTATCTTGGCTATCACTATCTCCCCAACCACCATTTCCGCCATTATAAGTATTAAATGTACCAGCAGAAGAACCATTCCAGTTTCGTCCTAATCCTCGTGCACCTGCAGTTCCGTTATCTCCACGACCACCATTTCCTGCGTCTACTGCCACCCGAGTAAAGAAATAATTATTACAACTAGTAAGGTGTACTCCATAAGTTGAAATTCCTCTAACACCAGAGCTATTGGTTGGCGCATTATCTACAGTAATGGTTAAATCTTGAAATCTAAATTGGGAAGAGTTGTTTCCATAAAATGCGACCAGTCTAGGCGCGGCACCCGTTTGATTTTCAATATTTGCTGTGGTTCTACGAATAGTAGTAGCCCCTTGTTGACTAGTCTTCACCCAAGTCGTTCCGTTAAATCCACCTTCTAACGTTGTAAAGGAAGGGATATTAATTGCACTTGTAATTGTATAAGTACCTATTGCGATTTTAATTACAGTATTATTACATTCTGCTCTAGAAATTGCATCCAATAATCCAGTAGGGCTTGCTTGTGTTCCAGCTGCTGTGCCATTAACGGAGTTTACATATAAATTGACACAAACATCGGCAGGAGGAACGGTAGTGATATTAACATCTACCTCTGCAGAACTTGTACAATTATCTTGACTTGTAACTACAACAGTATAAGTAGTAGAAGAGGCAGGAGTAACACTTAATGAATTTTGACCTGAACCACCAGAACCAGATCCTAAGCTTGTGGCTCCCTGGAACCATTCGAAAGTAGCATTATTATCATCCGTATAGGCAGTAAGAACTGCAGTTTCGGTTGGACAAATATCTATTGTAGAAGGAAAGACTTCAGCACTTGGTGTTGGATTAACATTAACTGTAACTTGGTCTTCACTAACACATCCATCAGGATATGTGGCTGAAACTGTATATATTGTTGTTATACCTGGCGTAGCAATTGTAGTTGCTGTATTTGTAGATGAGAGTCCAGTGGTGGGTGTCCAAGAGATGGAAGGTGATCCTGTAATAATTGCACTTAAAGTAGCTGATTCACCTTCACAAATTGTTTGGTCCATACCTGCATCTACTGGAGGATTTGAATTTGGAACAACGGTAAGATTATAAGTATAAATATTTACGCCATTTACTGGACAAGCATCATCTTGTACGGTAACAGTAAAAATATTAGGCCCTGCATCATCTAGGCCAGGCGTCCAACAAAAAGTTCCAGTAGGTGACGTGGTTCCACTACCGGTAATAGGGAATGTTGCATCAGGGATGCCATTATTCCATGTCATAATTACATCATCACCATCTGCATCTGATCCATCAATATTATAACAAAAAGTTTCGCCACCATTTGTACATATTGTAATATCATAGACTGTATTATCTAAGCCACTTGCCTCAGGCACGATATTAGCACAGTTAATTACAGTAAACTGCATATCCCGAACAACTTCCCCAATTTTTACACCTCCTCTAAATTCTTCAACCAATACACATAGAACTCCAATTTGTGTAACATTTGGAGTAAAAGATAAAGCCCCTGTAGCTGGATCGATGGTAACGCCACCTGAAGTAGTCAAGGGATTTACTCCACTAAAACCACCATTATAAGAAACAGAAGTTGCAATGTTTTGCTCACAAGGTACTAAGCTAAAAACTAAGTCATCTCCATCTGCATCTGTTACCCCATGATTGTAAAACACGGGTTGTCCCACACAAGTAAATGGTGTTGGGATATTGTTAAAAACTGGCGAGTTATTACAAGGTCCTACAGTATTATCTAAATTTGCTTCCACATAGAAATTTTGGCCACCTGGATTTGATAAAGTAGTAATTGCTGCATTACGGCAACATTCTACCCAACCAATAACCCAATCATTTCCACATCCAGGAGGAAGATTTAGCGTACCGACATAATCCCATTCTTGTACACCATATATACCATTTCCTGTACAAGCATCATCTTCTCCAGGGCATAGGGGTGTCACTACCTGTGGAAATCCAGAGGCAACATTTAGAGTAATTGAAGTGGATACTCCACAAGCAGCAGATGATACATTTACAATCTGTTGATTTGTTGGTAGAATACCATTACAATCCCTAAAAAATTTCAGTCGAATCCGATATTGATTCGCACTGATACATTCATAGGTGAGGTCAGCTCCCATTGCGTGCGAGGCCTGAACCTGCTCTGCAATTGAAATTAAAATTAGGATAGATAAAGAAACAAGGAGGGTCCGAATAGGGTAAATTTTAGAAATCATAATGCAGAAATTTCTATTGGCTGTAAGGTTAAAATAAAATCGACTATGTCAAAAAACTAAAATCAAAGTGATAAATTATTGGTTTAATTGGATTGGGTAATAATTTAAACTTCACTTTGAATTGGAAATATATATTTCCTAAAGATTTGTTAAAAATAAATAATTAAATCAAATAATTATACGATTGAGGACACATAATTATTGTATTAGGTTTAAAATTGTTTAAATAATGTAATTTTTTTATTGAATATTCATTTAAATTATGGAAGTAACATTTTAGATTACAATTGTTTATGTTAAATAAAAATCCATATTTAAAATTTTTATTTTTTATTCATTTTTTTCACTTTCAGTTAACATTAATTTTGTTAGCACACATATCTATATTTTTATTATAACGAATTAATAGGTTCAAACGTTGGCCCCGCAGCAGGGATAGACGCGGAATGCACGGAGCGCAGTGAGTACATTATAGCAGATAGCCCGGTTCCTTATCATTTTTCTTCAAAAAATGATAAGGAAGCTGCCCATGTATTTACATTTAATTTATTTATGTTAAAAAATGAACTTTGTAACCTTTATTTATCATAAAAATGAGAAGAAGGAATAGATTATTTTTTTCAAAATCTTAAAATTTGAGACGACAATAAATAAAAGGTGGCATCGTTTATGAATAATATTAGTTAACCTTTGAATATTTGGCAGGCAATTTCTATTTTGCAAATTATTATATATTTTAAAGCGACACCCATTTAATTGGATTATAAAATCACTATACATTATGTTTTTGAACATCTTATTTTTATTTCAAACAAGCGGAGAAGAGGTTACTACAGAAAGCTTTAACTTATTAAGTCTTATTATGAAAGGCGGTCCTTTAGGGATTGTTGTTTTGGCTGTTTTGTTGTTATTGTCTATCATGGCTTTGTATGTATTTATTGAGCGATACTTGACCATAAAACGCGCCTCAGAGGTTGATGAAAGTTTTATGGCAAATATTAGAAGTCATGTTCAATCTGGGAATATTGATGCGGCGATGGCCTTGTGTCAAACGACCGATACACCTATTGCTCGTATGATAGAGAAAGGCGTAAAACGAATTGGAAAACCACTTCAAGATATTAGTGTGGCTATTGAGAATGTAGGAAACTTGGAAGTTTCTCGATTGGAAAATCGACTTTCTTTATTGGCCACCATTTCTGGATCAGCTCCGATGATTGGATTCTTTGGAACCGTTACTGGGATGATTATTGCTTTTTATACGATGGCGACGGCCAATGATGTTACTCCTACTGCGTTAGCTGGAGGTATTTATCAAGCACTATTAACCACCGCCTTTGGATTATTAATTGGTATTGTATCATTTATTGGATATAATTATTTAGTCGCTCGTGTAGAGAAAGTAATTTTCCAGATGGAAGCTTCTTCAGTGGAATTTATTGATTTATTACAGGAACCTGCACATTAATGGGATTAAAGAAAAGAAATAAAGTCAATGCAGAGTTTAATATGTCGTCTTTAACCGACATTATTTTTCTCTTGCTCATCTTCTTTATGTTGACTTCCACCTTGGTTCAAATCAAAAATTTTGATCTACCCAAGTCAGACGTAAAAACGGTAGCTCCTGCTTCTGTAATTGTGGAGATTGAGAAGTCTGGTGTTTTTTCTGTAAAAGGAAAAGAAGTAAAAGAGAGTGCATTGAAAACGAAAATTCGGAATGCTCTGCGAAGCTCAGATAGTAAAAAAGATGCGACGGTAACGATTGTTGCTGAAGTGGGTGTTCCTTTTGAACAAGTCGTAAAAATCATGAATATTGCGAATCAACTTAAAGCAAAAGCTATACTAGCCACACAGCCAAAATAATTGAATCATGGGATTAAAAAGAAGAAATAAGGTTAGTGCGGAATTTAATATGTCATCATTGACAGACATCATATTTTTGTTGTTAATATTCTTTATGTTAACCTCTTCAATAGTAGCACCAAATGCATTGAATTTAAAGTTACCTAGTAGTTCTCGTTCAAGTAAGCCACCTTCAAAGATTACGGATGTTACGATAAAGAAAACTGGTCAATATTACGTAGATGGGAGTCGAGCCTCTACCTCTGTTCTAGAAAGTAAAATGCGTCAATTATCTCGTAAAAAGAGCAATCCTAGTATTACGATTACGCCAGAAAAAGGCGTGCCTGTTGAATATGTCGTAGAAGTTATGGATATTGCTATGCGATATCATATTAATGCAATATTAGCCGCAGACCCCAATTAAGATACAAGATTTTTATAATTCTTACGTTATAAATAAAATCACACGCACAGCCAATGATGAAAGTTTAAGCACTTTCATATATCATTTGAACTTATTTAGCCATTAGAAATGTTTAAGTTATAAAGACTTTAAATTTTCTTCATTAAATAAAAAATCATGAGCACCTACGTACAACAAGCACAGGGTGAACCTGCAAATAAAAAGAAAGGATTAATTACAAGTTTCATCTTGCATACCCTTCTTTTACTTTTGGTTTTGCTTCCTTTTTTATCAAGACAAACGCCTCCTCCTGGACAAGAAGGAATACTTATTAGCTTTGGTACACCAGATGAAGGTGAAGGCGAAATTCAACCTTTTTATGAGAATCCAGAAACTTCTACTCCATCAGAGCCAGAGCCTTCAGAACCAATAGCAGAAGCAGAGGTAAAAGAACCTAATGATCCTCCTACAGGAGCTGCTGACCCTTTAGAAAAAGAGCCTTCTAAACCGAAAGAAAGTGAGGTAGTGACTGATGATAAATCTAAAGAAATTGCTTTAGCTAGAAAGAAGAAAAAAGCAAAAGAAGAAGCAGAAAAAAAATTAAAAGAAGCAGAAGAAGCTTTAAAAAAGGCAAAAGCAGATGCTAAGAAAAAAGCCACTGCAGAAGCCAAACGAAAAGCAGAAGAGGCTGAACGGAAAGCTGAGGAAGAACGAAAAAAATTAGAAGAAGCTAAGAAGCAATTTGGTTTTCCTGGAAGTAATAATAATAGCGATGGACAAGGAAAAACAGGTAAAACTGGAGACCAAGGAGCAGAAGATGGTAAGCCAGATGCCTCTAATTTGGAAGGTTCAAAAAGTACGGGTTTAGGATCTGACAATATTGGTGGAGGATTGAGAGGAAGAGGAGTAGATCAACGACCAACAATTAAAGATCAAAGTCAAAAATCAGGTAAGGTCCGTATTAAAGTATGTGTAGATAATAGTGGAAAAGTAAGCTCCGCAGATTACACTTTAGTTGGGTCTGACACCCAAGATTCTTACCTCATCGATTTAGCCAAAAAATCAGCAAAAAAGTATAAATTTACTTCTGACGATATGGCGCCATCCAGCCAATGTGGTCATATTGATTTTAACTTTATTGTACAGTAATATTTAAGTAGAACAAAATAAAATTAAGTACAAACCCAGATTTTAGTTATACTAAAGTCTGGGTTATTTAATTCTACAATTATGAAAAGATATTTGGAAACATTGGATTTTTTGTTTGCTCAATTGCCTATGTTTCAACGTCAAGGTGGACCCGCTATAAAAAAAGATTTAGGAAATATTATAGCGCTTTGTAAAGCGCTGGGCAATCCGCATCACCAATTAAAATGCATTCACATTGCAGGTACCAACGGAAAGGGTTCAACAGCTCATATGATCAGTGCCATATTGCAATCAGAGGGGTACCAAGTGGGACTATATACTTCTCCTCATTATCGTGATTTTAGAGAACGAATCAAGATTAATGGCGAATATATTTCTAAACAAGAAGTGGTCCAATTTGTAGAGAAAAATGAATCTCTAATTTTCAAAATCCAACCTTCTTTTTTTGAAATTACTGTCGCTTTAGCTTTTGATTATTTTGCTCGTCAATCTATAGATTATGCCATTATCGAAACAGGTCTTGGAGGACGATTAGATTCGACCAACATTATCAATCCGTTGCTTTCGGTTATTACTAATATCAGTTTTGACCATATGCAATTTTTAGGAAATACACTTCCTTTAATTGCTGGTGAAAAAGCGGGCATCATAAAGAAAGGAACCCCTGTAGTTATTAGTGAAAGACAGGAAGAAACAGATTTTGTTTTTGAAGAAAAGGCCATACAAAAAGATGCTCCGATATTCTTCGCTTCTGATTTATTTCGAAGTGAATTAATAGAAACAAACTTCAAAAGAAGTAGGTATAATATTTATAAATCGGAAACAATTTATTTTCAAGATTTAATCGTAGAAGCTTATGGGAATTATCAATCTAAAAATATTTTAGGTGTTCTTAGTGCAATAGAAGAATTAAGAAAAATCGGTTTAAAAATTTCCGATAAATCTATTTATGAAGGCCTAGCAAATTTAAAAAGACTAAGTCGTTTTATGGGAAGATGGGAAATCCTTTCGGAAGCTCCTTTAGTCTTTACTGACTCAGGACATAATGAAGCTGGGATCGAAGAAATCATGCTTGAATTAAACAAAATAAAAAGTGAGTACTTACATATCGTTTTAGGAACAGTAAAAGAAAAAGAGATGAATAAATTTCTTTCTTATTGGCCAAAAAATGCCCGTTACTATTTTTGCAAACCCGATATTCCAAGAGGACTAGATGGAGAAAAGCTGAAAGAATTAGCGGCTGATTTTTCATTAAAAGGAAGCTTATACGCTAGTGTTTCTGAAGCATTAGACGCAGCAAAAAAAGCAGCAAAAAAAGAAGACTATATTTTTGTTGGTGGAAGTACCTATGTAGTTGCAGAGGTCATTTAATGCTTATTAAAACTTAGCCTTTATGTTTTACTATGAAACTTGTTATTTGCTTAATTGCTTTTCTAGCTTCAGGTAAAAAGCTCCATGACATCTGCCAAACATGAAATTGTTTTTTCCATACTTTAAGTTCTATTGACGAACCTGCCTTCGTCGCTTTTGCCGCGAATCTTTCGGCATCATCTAACAAAATTTCGGTATCCCCCACTTGAATCAGTGATGGAGGTAAATCGTGCAATTCAGCATATAAAGGAGAGACTCCAGGATGAGTTAGAGGTAATGTTCCTGCATACCATTTCCCCCAATCTGAAATTCGTTGAGGAACCAAAACTACATCCTCAGACTCTTTAGTCTTTAAGGTAGATCCTGTTCCCATTAAATCCATCCAAGGACTCATCATAATCGCTGCTGCTGGAGCAGGTAATTGATGATCTCTAAGATGTAGAATAGTTGCTGCGGTTAATCCTCCTCCAGCAGAATCTCCCGCAATAAAAATTTGATTTGCTTTAAATCCTTGTGCAATGATCCATTGATAAGCTTGGACAGCATCTTCTACGGCGGCTGGATATTTATTTTCTGGTGCCAATCGATAATCAATAATTAGCACCTTGGCATTAGCTTCTAATCCGATTTTTGCGGCAAGGGTTTTATGGGTTTCAATTGAACCCACTGCATAGCCTCCTCCATGTAAATATAGTAAAACCGTTTGCTTATCCCAAGTACTCGGAGTAAGCCATGCTGCATCTATATCATACAGTTTGATTTTTTCCAAAGACACATTTTTAGGCATCTTTAATTTAGCTGTAATTTTTGAAAAAAACTTACGTGCACGTAGGTGATCTGTAGGATTATCTTTTGTACGTTCGACTACACGTTGTTGCTTTTTTCGCAAATAATTTTTCAGTAAATAATTTTGAATGCTCATCCTTTATTTTTCATTATTTTCTTCGGAGGAATGCATAATTTCTTCTACTCCATTAGAGATATCACAAACGTAAAATGCAGGTTCAATTTCAGTAAACAATTTATATCTTGTCCCTACAAAATCTTTAAATTCTTCTACATTATCTTCGTGCACTACCGCAATTGCGCAACCTCCAAAGCCAGCGCCTGTCATTCTTGCACCAATACATCCATCTACTTGTCGGGCAAGATCAACCAACATATCTAGCTCTACCCCGCTTACTTCATAATCATTGGCCAAAGATAAATGCGAAGCATCTAGAGATTCTCCAAAATCGATAAGATCTCCATCTTTTAGAGACTCCACAACTTCAAGAACATATTGATTTTCCCAAACTACATGTCTTGCTCTAGATTGGATAACGGGGTCTTCAATCAAGTTTTCTACATCGGAAAATGAAGCTTGACTTAAGTGATCTATTTCTTTTTGATCTTTTAATAATTTAAGCGCAATACTACATTCTAAGATTCGTTCATTATACTTAGATTCGACTAATTCTCGAGGTTTCTTAGAATCTAAAATCACTAATTTAAAAGGGTCAATATTAAAGGGGACATATTCACATTGAAGGGTATTACAATCTAAAAACATGGCATGACCTTCCTTTCCATTAGCAATTGCAAATTGATCCATAATGCCGCATTTAACTCCCACAAATTCATTTTCTGCCAATTGACAAAGTAAGGCTAAAGCGGTACGATCTACTGGCTTATTCGCTAAAGTCATAAACATATAGCCCGTGAGTACTTCAAGACAAGCAGAAGAAGACAAGCCTGAGCCCACAGGCAAATTACTATGGAATAAAATATCGGCTCCTTCAATCGGCACTTCTCCTTTTAATAAATAATGCAATACACCTGCAGGGTAATTTCCCCAACCTAATCCCTTATCATAAACAATTGGATCTTCTAGGTTAATTCTAACTCTTAAGTCTTGTGAAGTAGAAGCCAGTCGAACCACTTGATCTTTTCGTTTTCTTATATAAGCCATTATTCCAATTGAAATGGCAGCTGGAAAAACGTTACCCCCATTATAATCGATATGATCACCTATAATATTTACCCGACCTGGAGCAAAAAAATGTCGTATAGGTTCATCTGAGGAATCGTAAAGTTCAAGAAACTTTGCAGTAATATTTTGGTCTATTTTCATTCTTTATCCTCTTTTTGTAAAAGGTTATTTTTATTTGTTGAAAAAATTAACACTGGCTATACTCAAAAGTCAATGAAAGGTCTTAGATTTGCAAATATCCTAACGAATCTTGAATTATGAAAACTTATTGCATTCCTTTTCTATCTTTTTTTCTTTTAGTTCTTTTTGCCCATGATTTATCCGCGCAAAAGAACATTTATCGTATTGGGTTTTATAATGTAGAAAATCTATTTGATTTGGAAGATACTCCAGATAAAATTGACGACTACTTTACGCCTGAAGGAAAAAACAAATGGACTCAAGAGCGATATGACAAAAAAGTAGGCGATTTAACCAAGGTTCTTAAAGCCATGGGAAGTCCAGCCTTAATTGGTCTTTGTGAAGTAGAAACATTATCCGTTTGTGAAGATATGGCCGCGCATGAAAATCTAAGTTCAGGAAACTATGGAGTGGTTCATTTTGAATCTCCTGACGCAAGAGGCATTGACAATGCTCTAATGTATCAAAAGGATTTATTTAAGGTTTCCAAAGCTGAAAACATTGTCATTAATTTTCCAGCAGAAATTGTAGAAGATTATACCACAAGAGATATTTTATATGTCAATGGTTTATTCAAAAATAAAGAGATTCATATTTTTGTCAACCATTGGCCTTCACGAAGAGGCGGATTAGAAGAGAGTCAACCTAAGCGGGTATATGTAGCTAGTCAGCTGAGAAAAAAGGTAGATGAAATTTTAAATAAAAATAAAAAAGCGCGGATTATTATCATGGGAGATTTTAATGATGAGCCTGATAATGATAGTCTTACCAAAGCCTTGAATGCAAGTTCTAATTATGCGGATGGAAAGAAAACTCAATTGATTAATTGCATGTCTTCTTTAGATCAAGCAGGAAAAGGAACCTATAATTATAGAGGAAATTGGAATATGTTAGATCAATTTGTGGCTTCTCCTTGTATGATTAAAAGGGGTGGATTTAAATATAAAGGAGCACAAATTTTTAGAGAAGATTGGATGGTTTACAAAAGCGAAAAGTATGGTGAAACGCCTAATCGTACTTATGGCGGTCCTAATTATTACGGAGGGATTAGCGACCACTTTCCTATTTATTTTGAATTTAAAGCGAAATAAATACTAATTCTGGATAAGGGCTTCTTTGATTTTTTCATTCCACTCGGCTTGTTGTTTTTTGTTTAAACCATGCCTTGTTTGGTGATCATATCGTTCTTGCATTTCAGAACATTCATCCCATATTTCATTGTAGATTCGTTCCATATCTCGTTCTACATACCGTCTACTCATTCCATTTTTGGCATATTCCCTAAAAGCTGCCTTTAATTTTCGAGCATATATTTCTGCGAGGTCAAAATGTTTTTGTTCATGAAGTAAGACGTAATCATTACGACCTTCTGGTTTCACCCAAGATTGGTTTTTAATAAAATGACAGTATACATCGACTTCAATTCGAGAACCCATAATTTTATATGAATATCCAATTTGATAGGTGGTTAGGGCTACATCTTCAGGTTCACCTCCATGAGCCCGAGCTTTAAAATCATTCCAAGTTAACTTTCGGTTTTCATTCCAACTTAAACTATTCTGTGCTTCACATTGCTCTATTGGAAAGACCAAAAGACCAACTAGTAATACTAGGATGGATAACTTCATATGTTTATTCATTATTAGGTTTAATCTAAACAAGCACGATCACAAACCATCAATGAAGATAGGTGATCGACCATAAGGTTTCCACGATAAGGCATTTCGGAGCCATCTACAAAGTAGGCTTCAATAATTAAATAATCGTAGGCTTTTTCGGGAAATAAAAGAAAATCATAGGGTTTCCAGTCGTAGTGTCGTATAGGCTCAGTTTGTGCTAAAAGTTGATCTTTACCACACATATCCATACCTCCCCAAACCTTAAATTTTATAGGGCTGTTATACCCTGCATAAGTTGGAGATCGAGCTAAAAAAACACGAAAAGTATAGCATTCATTCGGCTGTAAATTTTCGCTAAGTCGTTGTCCAATGTGCTCCCAAGTGTTATCATCTCTTGTAATTAAACCAAGAAAAGTATTTCCATCAATTGGCGTTTTGTTTACATCCCAAAATCCAGGAAGAATATCTGGAGTGGAATACAAACCACAAGCAGTCCAATCATTGGGAACAGCAGCTTCTTTTGGTTCTCCTTCGAAACTAGGGTTTTCCAGTGTGATTTGAGCATTAAGTGAATGGAAATTCATCAAAGCTACAACACAGCATAAAACAGCATAAAAGTATCGTATGTTCACGCAGTAATTCAATATATAATCCTAAACAATGAGTGGTAAGTTAAACAAAACGTTTTAAGAATAGTTTTAGTTTGTATATTACCGTAAATATAGGCGCAATTATCGAAATAATCCAATTTTTAACGAATTCACAAGGTTGATTTTTCTCATTAAATAGACTAAAAAGATAAATTAAGCTAATCCATATGTCTACTTAGTTAAAATTATCATTTTTTTCTTATTTTCGCCCTATCAAATATAAAAAGGGTGTCTAATACAACAAATCCAAAAACTAAGCCAAATTATTTCTATTCCATCTTTAGTATGGCAATGGTGCTCTTTTTATTAGGTTTACTTGGTCTTGTAGGTCTTCATGCGGGAGGAATTGACAAGTATATGAAAGAGAATGTGGCCGTAATGGTAGAGATGAATAGTAATTCGAAATCTAATGAGATTTTGCTTTTTCAAAAAAAGATGGAGAGTCATCCATTTATTAAGACTGGAACTGTTGAATTTATTTCCAAAGAAGAAGCTCTAGCTTTGGTTCAAAAAGATTTTGGTGAAGATATGATGGAATTTGAGGTCAATCCTCTTTTTGATGCGATTATTTTTAATGTGAATTCAGCTTTTATGCAACCTGACAGTATGCAAAAGCTTAAATCCATAATCACGGAAGAAGATATTGTTACTCATGTACAATATGATGTAGATCGAGTCAGTTCCATATCTAAGAATATGCGAAAAGTGGCGATGGGAACTTTCATTCTGTCTTTATTAGGAATTTTTATTGCTGCCTCATTGATCAATAATACCGTAAAATTAGCCTTATACTCCAATCGGTTTCAAATCAAAAGCATGCAATTGGTGGGTGCTTCTTGGGATTTTATTCGGAACCCATATTTAAAGAGAGGACTCACCAATGGGTTAATTGGTGCTTGTATTGCTATTGTAGGTATTAGCATATTTTATTTATTTTTAAGAAACCAAATTCCTTGGTTAGGACAATTGGCGAACCCTGTATATTTTCTCATTCTCTTTGTTGTTATTTTAAGTGTAGGCGCGGGAATTTCGTATCTAAGCACTTACCGAAGCGTGAGTAAATATTTACGGTTACGCCTTGATGATCTGTTTTAATGAAAGATTAAGGTTTTTTAATTCCTTGTTATTGTTTACAAAAAATCAAGGGAATATTGTACCTTTGTTGCCAATTTAGTATCATAACCATGAGTGAGAAAAAGACGAATAAAAAGAAAAAGGTAGTAAAAACGGTAACTACCAAATCGGCGGTTAAACCTACCGCTTCCAAACTTTCAAAAGGAGGTTCAAGAAACGTTCGAACAAAAAATGTAGTGACTGAAGAATTATTATTCGGTCGTAAAAACTACATTTTAATGGCCTCAGGATTAGCCTTAATTATATTGGGATATCTATTAATGAGTGGTGGTGGAATGGAAGATCCAAATACTTGGGATGAATCTCGTATTTATGGTTTTCGCCGAATCACCCTAGCTCCAGCGGTTATACTTCTTGGTTTAGTTTTAGAAATCGTTGCGATTTTTAAACGATAAATCATTAAAAACACACTAATTTATGGATACCCTTCAGGCCCTTATCCTCGGAATAATACAAGGATTAACGGAATTTTTACCAGTAAGTAGTAGTGGACACATTGAATTAGGCAAGGCCGTTCTTGGAAGTGATTTAGGTGAAAACGACTTGTTATTTACGGTATTAGTTCATGGAGCTACCGTATTAAGTACCATCGTCGTTTTTAGAAAAGACATCCTTACTATTTTAAAAGATTTGTTCAAATTTCAATGGAATGAATCCACTCAATTTGCTGCGAAGATCATTATTTCTATGATTCCTGTGCTTGTGGTTGGCGTTTTATTTAAGGATAAAATTGAAGCTTTCTTTAAGACAGATGATGCCGCTTCAGAAAACGCCATGATCATTTTTGTAGGCTGTATGCTTTTGGTTACTGGTACTTTACTTGCCTTGACCAAACTGGTAGAAAAGCGAGCGAAAGAAGGTACTGAAGTTAGTTTTGTTAATGCATTATTGATTGGACTCGCTCAAGTCATAGCCATTCTTCCTGGAATTTCTCGTTCGGGTACGACCATAGCTACTGGTTTACTTTTGGGTGTAGATAAATCGAAAATTGCACGCTTTAGTTTTTTAATGATATTGATTCCTATTTTAGGAGCCACTCTATTAGATGTTAAAGACTTAATAGAGGACTCTTCTTCGATGGCAACGGCAGAATTCACTCCATTAATTGTAGGATTTTTTGCGGCCTTTTTCGCAGGTTTATTAGCATGTACATGGATGATCAATTTAGTTAAAAAAGGAAAACTTATCTATTTCGCATTCTATTGTTTTGCTGTTGGTATATTTGCTATTAGTGTAGGAATGTTTGCTTAGAAGTACAAAAAATTAATCTAAAATGAGTGGAAAGATTCCAGATAATGGTTTTGATTTTTTAGCAGGAGAAACCTTATTAATTGATAAGCCTAAAGATTGGACTTCATTTGATGTAGTGAATAAAGTTCGACATCGATTAAAGCGTTTAGTTGGTGTAAAAAAAATTAAGGTTGGTCACTCGGGCACTTTAGATCCTTTGGCAACGGGATTACTCATTATTTGTACAGGTAAATCAACAAAAAAACTGCATGAGTACCAAGATTTTGGTAAGACCTATACGGGTAGCCTTTTGTTGGGTGCCACTACCCCATCCTATGATGCAGAGACAAGTCCAAATGCTACCTTCCCAACAGATCATATTGACGAAGCGTTGATTCAAAAAACCTTAGGTCAATTTGTTGGTCCTATAGAGCAAATTCCTCCGATGTATTCGGCAATTAAAGTAGATGGACAAGCCTTGTATAAAAGAGCGAGAAAAGGAGAAACTATAAAAGTAAAATCTCGATCTGTTGAAATTTTTAAATACGAAATAGCTTCAAATAATTTTCCAACTTTAGATTTTGAAGTGGATTGTAGTAAGGGAACCTACATACGTTCTCTTGCCCATGACTTGGGTAAAGCCTTAGATAGTGGCGCTTATTTGACCGAATTATGTCGAACAAAAGTGGGGCCTTATCTTTTAGAAGATGCTTGGAATTTAGAAGAATTAATTACTTATCTAGAAGCACAAACTCCAGAAGCAAACAAACGATAAATTAATGCATTCGATCTCCTCTAAGATCTAAGTTGGCTAGAATTTCCTCTTCATCATTCAGGTATTCTTTCCAGCGAAGTTTTACTTTTTCTGGATCACCATAAAGATTAGCCAAATCAATAAACATTCGGTAATGTCCCGCTTCGGAAACCATAAAACTATGGTAAAAATCTTTAAGACTATCTTCTGCAATTTCTAAAGATAACAAACGAAAACGTTCGCAGCTTCTAGCTTCTATTAAAGCACAAACCAATAGTCGTTCAACTAAATAATCCTCGCGACTTCCCCCCTTCCGCATGCACTTCATCAACTTATTTACATATTCATCTTTACGTTGTCTTCCAAGCGTAAGCGATCGTTTCTCTAACTCGTTTAAGACCATTCGAAAATGTCCCCATTCTTCGGTAACAATGGGTGCCAATTGGCGAACCATTTCTATTTTATCAGGATACATTTGAATTAAAGAGATACAAGCCGTTGCTGCTTTTTGCTCACAATAGGCATGATCCGTTAAAATATCTTCTAAGCTTTTCTCTGCTAAATTCACCCATCGAGGGTCTGTTGGTAATTTTAATCCTAACATAAATCTATCCTGAAACGTTTAAACAATTCATTTGATCAATTAGAAAGTCTAATTCATAAACTTCATAATCTTCATAACCAGAGCCCCAAACCATTCGTACCATATCAATTTCATATTTGGCGAGGGTTTTCTCATCTTTTGGTGAAATTAAAAAGACGGTTCGGTAAGTAGTACGTCCATTTCGTTTATTTACTGACCCAGAGTCATATTTCTCACTAATTAAATTGATCGTTTCGCCATTGATTAATCGGATAATCATTTGAGTACCGACTTGTATAGAACCATACTCATCCGTAGCATAAGGAGATTCCATCGTAAAGGTTAGATTTAAAGTTTTAACTCCAGTAACCTCTGAAACAAAACCCGCACAATTTAAAAAATCTCTTTCCTTCATAAATTTACGCAACTCAGGTTCTGTATAACCAAAGAAATGGCGACTTTCTAAACCTTTTTTCGTTTTGCCCGTCATTTGATCTACTTCATTATAAGCAAAGTTGCACTCGTAACTTCTCTTTTTATACCGGTTAGTACTAGGATCTGTATTACTAATTGATGGCGTTGAAACGGTGGTTACTTTAGGAGTAGAAGTCTTAACCGAAGGTGTTTTTACTTTTTTAGCTACTGTTACAATTCCTGATTCAGAAGTTGAAATTGGAGTACTTGGCTTAGGTGTTTTTACCTTTGGCGTTTTTACTACGACTTCTGTGTTAGGATTCGAAGTTTTTACCTTTGGCGTCTTTACGGTAACTTCCTTAGTGGGCTTTGGTGTTTTGGCTTTAGGTGTCTTTACCGTAACTTCCTTAGTGGGCTTTGGTGTTTT